>JAQBPZ010000163.1 GCA_028287225.1 Gemmatimonadota bacterium | reverse complement strand
ATCCCGCCGTCGTCCGCGCCCAGGTTCACGTACTCGCGGGGCTGGAGCTGCCGGCCGTGGAAGAACCGCACGCTGCCGGTCACCAGCAGCATGTCGCCCTTGGCGATGGTGCGGTCGAGGTACGGCTGCCCGGGCCACGATACCTCGATCATCCCGGTGTCGTCCTTGAGCACCGCCTGGAAGATGCGAAGCCCCTTTCGCGTGGGCAGCACGCCCTTGGAGATCACGCGCCCCACGACGGTGCCCTGCATCCCCGTCTCGAGCGACGCGATGTCGGCGACGGTGCTGGCGTCCTCGTAGCGGTGCGGGATGTGGTAGAGGAGGTCGCCCGCGTTCACCACGCCGAGCCGGCGCAGCGCCTCGGCGCGCGCCGGCCCGACGCCCTTGAGGTACGTGACCGGCGTGTCGAGCCGCAGCCGCTGCTGCTTCGCCGGTTCGCGCCTCACTCGCTGCTCAGCAGCTCCCGCGCGAACCCCGCGGCGTCGAAGGGAAGCAGATCGTCCTTCTGCTCACCCACGCCGATGAACTTCACCGGCACGTTCACCGCCTCGTGCACCGCCACCACCACGCCGCCGCGGGCAGTGCCGTCCAGCTTCGACACCACGAGGCCGGTGAGCGGCACGGCCGCGGTGAAGAACTTCGCCTGCTGCACGGCGTTCTGTCCGATCGTCCCGTCGAGCACCAGCAGCGTCTCGTGGGGAGCATCGGGGAGCCGCTTCGTGATCACGCGGGCCACCTTCTTGAGCTCCGTCATGAGATCCTCGCTCGTGTGCAGCCGGCCCGCGGTATCCACGATCAGCACGTCCACGTCGCTCGCCACCGCGGCGTCGATCGCATCGAACGCCACCGCCGCGGGGTCGGCCCCCGCGCGCCCGCTGACGAACTCGGCACCGGCGCGCTCCGACCAGACGCGGAGCTGGTCCACCGCGCCGGCGCGGAAGGTGTCGCCCGCGGCGACCATGACCCGCTTGCCATGCCCCCGCATGCGCGTCGCCAGCTTGCCGATGAACGTCGTCTTCCCCGCCCCGTTCACGCCGACCACCAGGATGACCGTGGGGCCCGAGACCGCGAGCCGCAGCCGGGGGTCGTTCTCTCCGGAGGTGAGTGCCGCGGTGATCTCGCGCTCCAGCGCGGCGAGGAACTCGTCCTCGGTCTTCACCTTGCCGAGCTTCGCCAGCCGCTCCACCTCCGCCACGAGCTTCATGGTGGTGGGCACCCCGAAATCGGCCTGGAGCAGCAGCTCCTCCAGCTTTTCCAGCGAGCCGGCCGACACCCCGCCCTTCGCGATCACGGCGACGTCCATCAGGGCGACGTCCCGGATCTTCTCCCACAGGCTCCGCTTGGGCAGGTCCGTGGACTTTCTCAGAATGCGCATGCAGAAAGTTAATCGGGCGGAAGGAGGGATCAGAATCGGGATCAGGGATCCGGATTAGGGATCAGTGATTAGGGATCAGGAACTGCGCGCGCCGCTCGAGCTGTCGACCGCGTGTCGGCGGGCGGCGTCCCGGGCGGCTGTCATCCCGCAGGAGGGAGCGCAGCGACCGGGTGTCGGGACATCCTCTCCCGTGCCTGGGGCTGGTCCGTCCGCACGGATGGCAGATCCCGACTCGACGCGCCGCGCGCTCGTGGGATGACAGGCGTCCGCGTGGCATCCCGGGCAGTTCCTAATCCCGAATCCCGAATCCCTTCACCGCAGCCCCACCCGCCGCCGCAGCAGCCACTCCGCGCACAGCGCCAGGATCGCCAGGCCGTACACCCATCCCAGCTCGCGCAATGGCGTGGCCTCACCAACTACCGGCGCGCCGCCCACCTGGCCGGCCTGGACCGTGGGGCGCCGCGGCACGAGCTCCCTCGACGCGTTCACGGCCAGCAGCGCCGAGCCGCCCGGCATCGTCGCGTCGTACAGGCCGGGCGCCAGCGCCGGCGACTCGGCAACGCTCGCACCCTCGGCGAACCGGAGCGTCACCGTCTGCACCCGCGCCGTGGCATCCCGACGCCGCAGCACCAGGGTGACGACGCTGTCCGCCGGGGCGCCCCGCCGCCATCGCACCGGCAGGCCGGCGCGCACGGCCCCATGCTCGGGCAGCACGGCGCGGCGGTCGCTCCGCCCCGCGGCCAGCCAGTCGTACAGCGCGCCGAACAGCGCCCCATACGCATCGGCGCGTACTCCGCCGCGGAAGCGCCAGCGCCACAGCCCGGAGGCGCCGAGCACGGCGATGCGCCGAGGCGAGTCCCAGCCCACGATCACCGCGCGGCGGTCGTCCTGCCCCCCCGCGCGATGGGCGAGCATTCCCTGCCACTGCCCGCGCGGCATGACGGCCGGCGGCGCCACGTTCAGCGGCGGCAGGCTGTCCAGCGGCATGGAGCCGAGCGCGCCCGCCAGGGGCGACGCCGGGAATGCGCTTGCGAACCATTCGCCCTCGTCACCGGCCGGAGGCGCGAAGAGGAGCAGCGAGCCGCGCGTGGCCGCGCGTGGCGGACCGAAAACCGCGGTGTCCCCATGCAGCACCACGAATGGCGCGCCCGCGACCGCCCCGCGCACCTCCGCCTCCGTCACGCGCGCGAGCGCCCCCTCGCTGCGCCACGCGCCCGGGGCCACGCGGTAGTAGGCGCGCGTGGGCAGCGACGTGACGCCGCGCAGCGCCGCAATCGCCTCGCGCGCGTCGTAATCGGGCGACGTGGACACGAACACCGCGGCCGGCGCGCGCGTCACGTCCACGCCCACGGCGAGCGTATCGTTCCGGTACTCCCGGTCCGCCGCCGCGCGAAAGACCGCACGCAGCACCGCGCTCCGCTCGGCACCCGCGACCACCCCGCGGAGGTCCACCGACTGCTCGGCGTACGGCGGAAGCGCGGAGACGTCGGCGCCGCCGAGCACGTGGTCGTCCAGGTGAAGCTCAACGCGCCCTGGCGGACCGCCGGTCGGCCCCGCGGCCAGGGTCACCCGCACCGTCGCCGTGTCGCCCGCGAGCAGCGCTCCCGGGGCCTCGAGCGTCGCGATGGCGACGTCGGGCGCAGACGCGCAGGCAATCACCACCGCACGCGAGCCGCGAGGCAGCGAGGCGAGCAGCTCGCCATCATCCAGCTCGCCGTCCGTCACCACGATCACGGGCAGCCCCGTACCCGCCGCGCGGTCCGCGACGGCGCGCAGCAGCGAGGCGCGGTCCGTCGGCGGCGAGCCGG
>JAQBPZ010000156.1 GCA_028287225.1 Gemmatimonadota bacterium | reverse complement strand
TGGGCGCCACCGGCTCCACCCACGCCCTGGCCGTGGCGCACTATGCCGCGGCCGTCGGCGCCACGGCGGAGGTGATCACGTGGCCGCAGGAGGAGCACGCGGTCTCGCGCGCCACCGCCCAGGTGATGGCGGCGCGCGCGCGCGTCACGCCGGCGCGCTCGGTGGCAGATGCGTACCTCCGCGCGATGGCCCGCCGGGGACGCGGCGGGGTGCACTGGGTGCCCGCGGGGGGCAGCGTCCCGCTCGGCGTGCTGGGACACGTGAGCGCGGCGCTGGAGCTGGCCGAGCAGCTCGCGCGCGAGGCCGTGGACCCGCGGCAGACCGTCGTGGTCCCGCTCGGGAGCGGCGGAACGGTGGCCGGCCTGCTGGTGGGCTTCGCCCTCGCCGGCCTGCCGGCGCCCATCCTCGCCGTGCAGGTGGTGCCGCGCCTCGTCGCGAGCCGGACCCGCGTGGGCTGGCTCGCGCAGCGGACGCACCGCCTCATCGCGCGGAGTGCCGGCGTCGCCCTGCCGGCGGTGGACTACCGGCGGCTCCTCGTGCAGCGCGACGCGTACGGCGGCGCGTACGGCCGGCCGACGGCGGAGGCGGACGAGGCGGCCGGCGCGCTGCGGGCGGCGGGCGGGCCGCGTCTGGACGGGACGTACAGCGCCAAGGCGTTCGGCGTCGCGCTGGCCCGGGCACGCTCCTCGCCGGAGGAGCGCGTGCTCTTCTGGCTTACCTTTGACGGGCGATGGCTGTGACCCGCGATCGCCCCGGCCATTCCTCCAACCAGCGCACCATGTCCGCGTCCCTGCCCGAGGTCGTCTTTCGCATCTATCCCGCCGACTGCGACATGCTCGGACACGTGAACCATGCGACGATGCTCGCGTTCCTGGAGCGGGCGCGGTGGACGCTGCTGGAGCAGCAGGACGCGGGCGGGGTGCACGACTTCGCGCGGGTGCCCGTGTGGTCCGTGGTGCGGCACGTCGACATCGACTACTACGCGCAATCGCTGCCGGGCGACGACCTCGTGGTGCGCTCTGGGCTGCTCGCCGTGAAGAACACGAGCTACATCGTGAAGCAGGACGTGCGGAAGCTCGGCAGCGACACGCTCGTGGCGCAGGCGTCGCTGGTGTTCGTCGCCATCGACCGTTCGGGCAAGCCGGTGCGGGTACCCGAGGAGTGGAAGACGCTCCTGCCACACTGGCCGGAGGATGGCGCGCGATGATCACCACGCTGCCGGGCGGAACGCGGCTCGCCTGGGAAGAGTCGGGGAGCGGGCCCGCGCTCCTGCTGGTGCACGGCTGGCCGCACGACCGCACCCTCTGGCATGCGCAGCTGAACGGCCTGGCGACGCATGCGCGCTGCATCGCGCCGGACCTGCGCGGCTTCGGGGAGTCGGAGGCGGTGGGCCCGTTCACCATCGAGCAGTACGCCGACGACCTCGCGGCGCTGCTGGACGAGCTCGCGATCAGCGAGGCGTTCGTGTGCGGGCTGTCGATGGGCGGGTACGTCGCCTTCGCGATGTGGCGCCGGCATCGCGCGCGGGTGCGCGGCCTGGTGCTCACCGGCACGCGCGCCGCCGCCGACACGCCGGAGCAGCGCGCCGGACGTCAGCGGCTCGTCGAGTTCGTGCAGCGCTCGGGGGTGAGCGCCCTCGCCGCGCAGCAGATGGAGCGCATGGTCGGCGCGACCACGCTCGAATCGCGCGAGACGCTCGGCGTCGCCCTGCGCGACCTGATGGCCGCGGCGCCGGCCGAGGGGGTGATCGGCGGGCAGCACGCGATGATGGCGCGTGCGGATTCCACCGCGACGCTCGCGACGATCGACGTGCCGACCCTCGTGATCGCGGGTGCCGAGGACACGATCATCCCCGCGGACGAGCAGCACGCGCTGGCCGACGCGATCCCGGGCGCGCGCTTCGTGGAGCTCGCCGGGGCGGGCCACGTGTCGCCCTTCGAGCGCCCGAGCGCGTTCAACCTCGCGGTCGGGGAGTTCCTGGAGGCCGTTCACGGCCACGGCTGACGTACCGCAGGACTGCCACGACGTGCGTCTTTCGGAATCGCCCCGCACCGGCGAGCTTTCGCGTTCGCCCAGCCCTCTTCGCCAGCAATCCAGCCATGTCGTCATCCACGCCGCCGACCACTCCATCGCCCGACATCTCCGAGGCCGAGCGTTCGCCGGCCGCACGCGTTGGCGCGGTGCTGTTCCGGCATCGCGGCTGGCTGCCGGTGCCCTTCCTGCTCGTGCCGCTGCTCGCGTACGGCGTGATCGAGCCGATGAACTGGATCCTCGGCATCCTGCTGATCGCGCTCGGTGAGGCGATCCGGCTGGCAGGGGTGGCGGCGGCGGGCACGGTCACCCGGCGGCGCTCGCGCACCGTGCAGCGGCTCGTGACCTACGGGATCTTCGCGTGGATGCGCAATCCGCTCTACGTGGGCAACTTCCTCATCTGGATGGGCTTCATCGTGATCTCGGGGGTGCTCTGGTTCCTCCCGGTGGCCGTCCTGCTGTTCGCGGTGGAGTACACGTTCATCGTGCGGTACGAGGAGGGGGTGCTGGAGTCGATCTTCGGGGCCGAGTATCTCCGGTACAAGCACCAGACGTCGCGGTGGTTTCCGCGCCCCCCCGCGGGCGACGAGGAGGGCGAGCATCACTGGGGCGAGGCATGGCGCAGCGAGATCAGCACCTTCATGCAGTACGCGGTGATCGCGGGGCTGTTCATCGCCAAGGAACGCAACGGGTGGTGGCTCGGCCGCTAGCGGCCACCCGCCGGGAACGCCGTGGCGCGCCTTTCTCGTGAGGGCGAGCGTTCGACGCCACCTCCCTGAGCCAGGACGTCCGTGAACGACTCCCCAGCCCCGCCGGTCATCTCCGCCCCATCCCCGGTTCCCGCACCGCCGGGCCGCGAGGGCGTCGCGCGTGGGGCGCTGGTCATCATCGCGACGCTCGCCGTGATCGCCGCCCTGTCCATGGGCCGCGACATCTTCATCCCGATCGCGCTCGCCCTGGTGTTCGCCACGGTGCTGCGTCCCGTGGTGCGCCGGCTGGAGCGGTGGCACATCCCATCCACCGCCGCCGCGGCGCTGGTCGTGCTGGTGACGCTCGCGCTCCTCGCCGGCGTGGGCATGGCGGTCGTGCGGCCCGTACAGGGGATGGCGGCCCAGGTGCCGAAGAGCCTGAGCGTAGCG
>JAQBPZ010000014.1 GCA_028287225.1 Gemmatimonadota bacterium | reverse complement strand
GACTACCAGCTCCTCGTCTTCGGCGTGCTCCTGCTGGCCACGCTGTACCTCCTGCCCGGCGGCCTCGTGAGCCTCGGCCGGCTCGGCACCGCGGCCATCGCACGGCGCCGAGCGCCCGCGCCTCCGCCGTCGGTCACGGCCGAGTCCACCCGCGCGGCGGAGGCGCCACGTCTCCCGACGAGCGACGCCATCACCACGCCGCCGACGCAGGAGGGCGACGCGCCGCTGCTGGCGACGGAGGCGCTCACCATCGCCTTCGGCGGCCTCGTGGCGGTCAATGCGCTCACGCTCACGATCCGGCGCGGGGAAGTGCGGGCCCTCATCGGCCCCAACGGATCGGGCAAGAGCACCACGGTCAACCTGCTCTCCGGCGTCTATCGCCCCACCGCGGGGCACATCCGCTTCGCGGGCCGCATCCTCGATCGCGCCAAGCCGAACGACGTCTCTGCCGCCGGCATCGCCCGCACCTTCCAGAACCCCGCGCTGTTCGGCGAGATGACGCTGCTCGAGAACGTCCTCGTGGGGCTGCACCACACCTTCCACTCGGGACTGTTCGGCGCCATGGTCCGCACGCCGGCCGCGCGCCGCGAGGAGCGCGACGCCATCGCCCGCGGCCGCGCGCTGCTGCGTCTCGTGGGGCTGGAGCCGCTCGCCGACGATCGCGCCGACTCCATCGCCTACGGCCAGCAGCGCCGCCTCGAGATCGCCCGCGCGCTCGCGCAGGACCCGCGCCTCCTCCTGCTCGACGAGCCGGCCGCCGGCCTCACCTCCGGCGAGATCGATGCGCTGCGCGACACCGTCGCCCTGATCCGCGACGCGGGCGTCGCCGTCCTGCTCATCGAGCACCACATGGACTTCGTCATGGCCATCTCGGACCGCGTGACCGTGCTCGACTTCGGGCAGCAGATCGCCGAGGGCACCCCGAAGGAGGTGCAGCGCGACGAGCGGGTGATTCGCGCGTACCTCGGTACCACGGGCGACGACGAGCGGCCGGCCGGCGCGGCGGTCCATGCCTGAGGCGATGCTGGAGGTTCGTGACCTGGTGGTGCACTACGGGGCCATCCGCGCGCTCACCGGCGTGTCGCTGAGCGTGCCCGAGGGCAAGGTGGTGTGCGTGATCGGCTCCAACGGCGCCGGCAAGACCACGACGCTGCGCACCGTGTCGGGACTCCTGCGGCCGACGTCGGGCACCATCGTCTTCAACGGCAGCTCCATCGTCGGCCGGCCCGCCCACGAGATCGCGCGCCTCGGCGTGGCCCACGTGCCGGAGGGGCGCCACGTGTTCCCCGACCAGAGCGTGGAGGACAACCTGCACCTGGGCGCCTTCACGCGGCGCGGGGAGGGGCGGGCGGCCATCGAGGCCGACGTCCGCCTGATGTACGACATGTTTCCCCGGCTGGGAGAGCGACGCACGCAGCTCGCCGGCACGATGTCCGGTGGCGAGCAGCAGATGCTCGCCATCGGCCGCGCCCTCATGCTGAAGCCGCGGCTCGTCCTGCTCGACGAGCCCTCCATGGGCCTCGCGCCGATCGTCATCGACGAGGTGTTTCGCCGCCTCGCCGACCTCAAGGGCCGCGGCCTCACGATGCTGCTCGTGGAGCAGCTCGCGTATCGCGCGCTCGACGTCGCCGACTACGCCTACGTGATCGAGCACGGCCGGATCGAGCTGGAAGGGCCGGCCGCCACGGTCCGCGCCGATCCGAAGGTGCGCGCGGCGTACCTGGGGGAAGGGGCCGGGTAGCGTCCGTCAGGCTTCTGCCCTCTCCCGGCGCCCTCCGGCCCGGTATCTTTGGCGGATGCCCCCCGAGGTCGTCTCCAGCGCACCGCCCAGCACGTCCGTCGTCGAGGCGGAGGGGCTGGTGCGCGCGTTCGGCGCGCGGCGGGCGGTGGACGGCGTCAGCTTCTCCCTCGCGGCCGGCGAGTGCCTCGCGCTCTTCGGTCCCAACGGCGCCGGCAAGACGACCCTCCTGCGCATGCTCGCGGGCCTCCTCGCGCCCTCCGCGGGGCGCTGCCTCGTTGCCGGCGTCGCGCTCCGCGACGGGGCCCGCGCCCGCGGGCTCGTGGGACTGGTCTCCCACGCCAGCATGCTCTACGGCGCGCTCTCCGGCCGCGAGAACGTGGAGTTCGCCGCGCGCATGTACGGCCTCCCGGGTCCCGCCGCCGCCGCCACGCGTGCCCTTTCGGCGATGCGCGTGCTGGACCGCGCGGACGCGCCCGTGCGCTCGCTGAGCCGCGGGCTCCAGCAGCGCGTCTCCATCGCGCGCGCCATCGTCCACGAGCCCACGCTCCTCTTGTGCGACGAGCCGTACACCGGCCTCGATGAAGTCGGCAGCGCGGCGCTCACCTCGGCCCTCGGCGAGCGCCGCGCCGCCGGCGCCGCGCTGCTGCTCGTGACGCACAACCTCGGCGAAGGGCTCGCGCTGGCGACGCATGCCGCGATCATGCAGCGCGGACGCTTCGCGCGCTTCGAGCGCCGCGGCGACGTGGACCAGTCGCTCTACACCAGCCAATACCGCGAGCTCGTCGCCGCCGATGCCTGACGTCGCGCTCGCCACGCCGCCGGGGATGCTGCGCGCCGCCTGGCTCGTCGCGCGAAAGGACCTCGCCATCGAGTTCCGCACGCGCACCGCCTTCTTCAGCGCGATGGTCTTCGCGCTGCTCGGCCTCACCATCTTCTACTTCGCCTGGGATGCCACCGCGGTGGCCGCCATCGACCTGGCGCCCGGCGTGCTCTGGGTGATCTTCACCTTCAGCGGCCTGCTCGGCCTCCAGCGCTCCTTCGGGATCGAGCAGGCCGACCGCGCCATGGATGCGCTGCTCGGCGCTCCGGTGGATCGTGAAGCCATCTACCTGGGCAAGGCGCTCGCGAACATCGTCTTCGTGGCCGGCGTGCAGGTCGTCGCGCTGCCGGCGGTGGGCCTGTTCTACAACGTGCCCCTCGGCGCCGTCGCGCTGCCGCTCGCCGGCCTCGCGCTCCTCGCCGCCATCGGCATCGTGGCGGTGGGCACGCTCTTCAGTGCGATGGCGGTGAATACCCGGCTCGCCGAGCTGCTGCTGCCGATGCTGTCGCTCCCGTTCTTCCTTCCCATCGTCATGGCCGCCGCGCAGACCACCGCGCGACTGCTCGCCGGCCGTCCGGCGAGCGAGGCCTGGCCCTGGCTCCGCATCCTGCTCGCCTTCGACCTGGTGTTCGTCGTCGCGTGCACGCTCGCGTTTCCCTTCACCGTCGAAGAATGACTGTTCACGGTACCCCCGCTCCGGCGAGCGCCGGAGCCGACCACACGGACCTGCTGCTCCCCGTCGGCTTCGTCGCCGTGGCCGCGGTGTACGTGCGCGCCATCTTCTTCACCCCGGTGGAGGCGGTGCAGGGGCCGGCGCAGAAGATCCTCTACGTGCACGCCACCTCCGCGTTCGTCGCGCTCTACCTCGCGTTCGCGCTCATGGCCGTCTGCAGCCTGCTGTACCTCGTGCTCAAGGACGAGAAGCTCGACCGCCTGGCCGAGAGCCTCGCCGAGGTCGGGCTGGCCTTCACGACCGTGGTCCTGATCACCGGCCCGCTCTGGGGCAAGCCGATCTGGGGCGCGTGGTGGACGTGGGATGCCCGCCTCACGGCGACGCTCTTCCTGTGGTTCATCATCCTGGGCTACCTGCTCCTGCGTGGCGCGCTCGAGGAGCGCGGCATGCGCGCGCGCTACTCCGCAGTGCTCGGCATGCTTGCCGCGCTGCTCGTGCCGTTCATCCACCTGAGCGTGTACCTGTTCCGCACCATGCATCCCATGCCCATCGTGCTCAAGCCGAGCGCGCCGTCGATGTCCCCGGAGATGCTGGTGACCTTCATGTCGAGCTTCCTCGCCTTCACCCTGCTCTTCGCGGGGCTGCTGCGCGCGCGCTACCGGTACGCCACGCTGCGCGACCTGCTGCAGGACCGCGAGGCCGCCCGATGACACCGCCGGGCAATGCGGTCTACTACGTCGCGGCCTACGCCGCCGCCGCCCTCGTGTACGTGCTGTACGGCCTCTCGATCGTGCTCCGGACCCGCGCGCTGCGCGCACGGCTGAATCACGCGCCGCTCCGGGACGGCGAATGACCGGGCGCGCGGGCATCGTCTACCTCGTGGGCGCCGGCCCCGGCGACCCAGGGCTCCTCACCGTGCGCGGCCGCGACCTGCTCGCCACCTGTGATGCCATCGCGAGCGATGCGCTGGCCAACCCGGCGATCGTGGCCGAGGCGCTGCGCGCGAACCCGCGCGCCGAGGTGCACGACGTGGGCAAGCGCGGCGGCAGCAGCGAGTCGGCGAGCCAGGAGTCCATCAACGCGCTGCTCGTCTCCCTCGCGCGGGCCGGAAAGCGCGTCGTGCGCCTCAAGGGCGGCGATCCGCTGGTGTTCGGGCGCGGCAGCGAGGAGGCGCAGGCGCTCGCCGCAGCCGGCGTCGCCTTCGAGCTGGTGCCGGGCGTCACCGCGGGTGTCGCCGCCCCTGCGTACGCCGGCATCCCCGTGACCCATCGCGGCGTGGCCACCGCGGTCACCTTCGTCACCGGGCACGAGGATCCCTCCAAGCCCGAGACGCAGACCGACTGGGCGGCGCTCGCGCGCGCCGGCGGCACCATCGTGCTCTACATGGGCGTGAAGACGCTGCCACGGATTGCCGGCGCCCTCATGGCCGGCGGCATGCCGCCCGACACGCCGGCGGCGGCGGTGCAGTGGGGGACGCACGCGCGGCAGCGCACCGTGACCGCCACCGTCGCCACGCTCGCCGACGCGGTCGCACGCGAGGCGCTCTCGGCGCCGGTGATCACCATCATCGGCGACGTCGTCTCGCTCCGGGAGGAGATCGCCTGGTTCGACCGCCGTCCGCTCTTCGGGCGGCGCGTGGTGGTCACGCGCGCGTCGGCGCAGGCGGGCGGACTGCGGACCGCCCTCGCCGAGCTGGGTGCCGACGTGCTGGAGCTTCCCGCGCTCCGCGTGGAGCCGCTGGACCCGGCGGCGCTCGCCGGCGCGGTCGCGGCGCTCTCCAGCTACAAGTGGCTCGTGCTCACGAGCCAGAACGCCGTATCGCTGCTCTGGGACGCGCTGCGCGCCGCGGGGCTCGACGCACGCAGCGTGTCCGGCATTCGGCTCGCGTGCGTGGGCAAGGCGACGAGCGAGGCGCTGCTCGCGCGCGGGCTCGCGGCGGACGTGGTGCCCGACCGCTTCGTGGCCGAGGCCGTGCTGGAGAAGATGCGCGCCCGGTATGACGTGAAGGGGACGCGAGTCCTGTACGTGGCCGCCGAGGGCGCGCGCGAGGTGCTGCCCGACGGCCTGCGCGCGCTCGGCGCCACGGTCGACGTGGTCCGTGCGTATCGATCGGTGAGCGACGGCGCGGGCGCCGATTCGCTGCGGGCGGCGCTGGAAGCCGGCACGGTGGACGCCGTCACCTTCGCGTCGGCGTCGGCCGTGGCCGGCTTCCTGGAGGCGGTGGGCCCGGAGCTGGCGCGCCGCGCGCCGGCGGTGTCGATCGGGCCGATCACGAGCGACGCCGTGCGTGCCGCGGGGATAGCGCTGCTGGCCGAGTCGGCGGAGGCCTCCGTGGCTGCCCTCGCGCGGACGACGGCGGATGCGCTGACCGCGGCCGCTCAGCGCCGAGTGTAGCGCTCCACCCGGATGCCGGTCGTGAACGCCGTCCGCCGGACAAGCGCCTGCTGTTCCACCGCGAGCCGGTCCGTGGCGCTCATGCCGCTGGATGGCGGGCGGTAGTAGGTGAGCACCAGGGAATCCGGCCGGCCGCGGTAGGAGCCGAACGTGTCGTACGATTCGTATCCCCCAACGCCGTTGCTCGCATATTCCTCGGCGCGGCGCTTCCGGAAGAAGACCCCGTCGGTAAACGTCACGCTGTCGTAGAGCACGCGATCGACGAAGCGCATTCCGTTCACCACGGTGTCCACCAGCATCAGCGGCTCCCCTCGGCCGTTGATGCTGGTGAGGGCGAAGGTCCCGGACGTCACCACCGGCGCCGCGGCGGTCGAGCGCCGGAAGACGTAGTGCATGGGCGGTGACGTTCCGTAGACCGTCCCGTTCCCGCCGGATCCCGGGACGTCGATGACCACGGAGTCGCCCTGGGCCTCCGCATCGGTGCCGTTCGGTCCCTGCGCCATGAACTGCGCGAGGTGCAGCCGGGTCCCGTCGAGCGTCCACGTCCCCTCGAAGAACCAGGTCAGCCCCAGCCCGTACGTCCCGTCGGCGCGGAGTACCAGGTCGCCGATGGTCAGCGGCGCGTAGTAGAAGCCTCCCGACGGGGGCGAGACGAACGGCATCGGCTGGCCGTTCACGGAGGCCAGCGCGTAATGGCCGGCTGCGGCCGGCGGGCGCGACGTGTCCGAGCACGCGGCGATGCAGACCGCAGCCATGCAGGCGCGCAGGACGGAAAATCGCATGACGCGAAGCTACGCTGTCGAGATCGATAGGCAAGGAAGGGGCGTGGATGTCGCGTCCCAATGGGTGTCACAAAAGTTCCACAGCGTCTACCGGTGCGCTTGCCCGTCATTCTGCTCGTTCGGGACGCGGGGGGCCCCCCCGATCAAATGATGGGGCCGAAGTCCTTGGCGCGACGCACCCTTTCGACTCGCCGCGTACCGCCACCCTGCGGGGCGCGGCCGGTCGACCGCGCCTCCGTGACAGGCGACGGGCCCTGCCGCTAGCTTTGTGAGGTGACCACCGGCAAGAAGTCCGACCCGTCGATCATCCGCATCGGCACCCGTTCCAGCGAGCTGGCGCTTCGTCAGGCGCGCCTCGTCCAGGCTGCGCTCGAGGCGCAGGGACTCGAGAGCGAGCTGGTGACGTACAAGACCGTGGGCGACAAGCGCCTCGACGAGCCGTTGAGCTCCATCGGCGCCAAGGGGCTGTTCACCAAGGAGCTGGAGACCGACCTGCTGAAGGGCAAGACGCAGATCGCCGTTCACTCCCTGAAGGACCTGCCGACGGACTCACCCGAGGGGCTCATGGTGGCCGCGGTGCTCGAGCGCGAGGATCCACGCGATGCGCTCGTCGTGAACGGCCGCATCACCGCCCAGTCGCTCGACGAGCTGCCCCGCGGCTCCCGCGTCGGCACCAGCAGCCTCCGCCGGCGCGCGCAGCTCCTCGCGGCGCGCCCCGACCTGGAAGTGGCCGAGCTGCGCGGCAACGTGCCCACGCGCCTCAAGAAGATCGACGAGGGCCGCGTCCACGCGGCAATCCTCGCGGCGGCCGGCCTTCATCGGCTCGGCGCACACCAGCACATCACCTGCTATCTCGACGCCCCCGCCTGGCTGCCAGCCGCCGGGCAGGGCGCCATCGCGGTGCAGGTGCGCTCCGACGACGCGCGCATTCGCGCCCTGGCCGACGCGATGAACGATCCGTCCACGATGCGAGCCGTCGTGGCCGAGCGCGCCTTCCTCGCGGCGCTGGAGGGCGGCTGCCAGGTGCCCATCGGTGCGCTGGCCCTGCCGGGCCATGACGGCAGCCCCCCGATGCTGCACGGGATGATCGCCGACATCATGGGATCGACGGTCGTGCGGGGCAGCATCGAGCTCGACCCGAACGATCCGGCGCTCTGCGGCATTCGTCTCGCGAACCAGCTGCGCGGCCAGGGCGCCACCGAGATTCTCGAGGGGCTGCGCCGCGCGGAGCACCTGCCGTCGCCGCAGCCGGAATAGTCCGACCTTCACGGTGCGTCCCACGTGAAGTCCCGGACCGAGCGCGCCGAGTCTCCCCAGACGGACCGAGTCATTCGGCACTTCTCGTTGCACTCGGGAAATTCGGTTCGAACCTTCGAGCATGGATCCATGCCTTCCTATCCCGAATACCGACCCCGCCGTCTGCGCCGCACGCCCGCCCTTCGCGCCATGGTGCGCGAGACGCGCCTGTCGCCGGAGCAGCTGATCCTTCCCCTGTTCGTGCGCTCGGGCACCGGCGTGCGCCAGCCGGTCGGTTCCATGCCTGGCTGCTTCCAGACCTCGGTGGACGAGATGCTCGTCGACGCGCGCGCCGCCGCGGCGGCGGGGGTGGGCGGGGTGCTCCTGTTCGGCATCCCCGACTACAAGGACGCCGAGGGCTCGTCGGCCTGGGACGATGCCGGCCCCGTGCAGGAGGCGGTGCGCGCGCTGAAGCGCGAGCTGCCCGGCCTGGTGGTGATCACCGACGTCTGCATGTGCGAATACACGGACCATGGTCATTGTGGTGTCCTCGTCGGAGGCGACGTCGACAACGACGCGTCGCTCGCGCTGCTGGCGCGCGAGGCGGTGTCGCATGCGCGCGCCGGCGCCGACGTGGTGGCGCCGAGCGACATGATGGACGGGCGCGTGGCGGCCATTCGTCGCGCGCTCGACGACGCGGGCCATCACGCCACGCCGATCCTCGCGTACTCGGCGAAGTTCGCCGGCGCGTTCTACGGCCCCTTCCGCGAGGCGGCGGAGAGCACGCCGCAGTCCGGCGACCGCCGCGGCTACCAGATGGATGCCGGCAACGCCGACGAGGCGCTCCGCGAGGTGTGGCAGGACATCGAGGAGGGCGCCGACATGGTGATGGTGAAGCCCGCCGGCCCCTTCCTCGACATCGTCGCCCGCGTGAAGCAGGAGACCGGTTATCCCCTGGCCGCGTACCAGGTGAGCGGGGAATTCGCTATGATTCAGGCGGCCGCCGAGCGCGGGTGGATCGACCGTGACCGCGTGATGATGGAGAGCCTGCTCGGCATCCGCCGCGCGGGCGCGGACATGATCATCACGTATTTCGCGGTGGACGCGGCGAGGTTGCTCCGCACCACTGGGTAAGCGACCGATTTCGTCCTGAGCCGACGGCCACGGACCTGCACCTGCTGTGGACCTGCACGTGCAGGTCCTTCGCTGCGCTCAGGACGACAAACTGAGCAATCTCCTCTCCGACCTCGTCCCTCGTCCTGCTTATGAAGTACCGCCTCTTCCCCAACACCGACATCCGCGTGAGCGAGGTCGGCTTCGGCACCTGGACCGTCTCCACCGGCTGGTGGGGCGAGAAGACCGATGCCGAGGCGGTCGCCATGATGCGGCGCGCGCTCGACGAGCACGGCGTCACCTTCTTCGATGCCGCCGACGCCTATGGCAACGGGCGTGCGGAGCGTCAGGTGGCCGAGGCGTTCCGCGGGCGGCGCAGCGAGGTGGTGATCGGGACGAAGGTGGGTTACGATATCTATGACGAGCGCGCCCAGGCAGAACGCCGCGGGCAGTCCGAGCTGCCGATGCGCACCGATCCGCAGTTCATCCGCATGGCGGTGGACCGCTGCCTGGAGCGCCTGGAGACCGATTACATCGACGTGCTCCAGATCCACAACGCGAAGATGGAGCACGTGCGCGACGCCGAGCTGTGGGGCACGCTGCGCGACCTGAAGCGCGAGGGAAAGATCCGCGCGTGGGGGGCAGCGTTCGGGCCGGCGATCGGCTGGCTGTACGAGTCCGTGGAGCTCTGCGAGCGGGAGCCGGACATCAACACCATCCAGATGATCTGGAACGTGCTCGAGCAGCATCCCGGGTCGGGGATGATCGAGGCCGCGCGCCGGCATGCGCCGGACTGCTGCTTCAACGTGCGGGTGACGCACGCCAGCGGGATGCTCGAGGGCAAGTACACCATCGACACCGTGTTTCCCGACAACGACCACCGGAAGCATCGCCCGCGCAGCTGGCTCGTGAATGGCGTGGAGAAGGTGAAGGCGCTCGGGTTCATGACGAGCCCGCAGATGACGCTCGGCCAGGCCGCCATCCGGTGGCTGCTGGCGGAGCCGCTCGTGGTGACGACGCTGCCGAACGTGTACGACGACGAGCAGATGGCCGAGTTCGCGGCCGCGAGCGAGCTGCCGGACCTGCCGGAGTCGGTCATGGCGAGGATCCACGAGCTCGACGCCACCAACTTCGGCGTTGACGAGGACCCGATGAAGTACAAGGGCGCGATGACCCGCGACGCAGGCTCCAACCTGGATCTGCAGGACGCGCGCAACCCCATGTCCCGGCCGTCGACGGCCGCCCGAGGCGCTTGATGCTGAACCTGTGGCACGACCTTCCCGCCGGCGCGAGCGTTCCCGAAGTGGTCACGGCGGTCATCGAGATCCCGACCGGGAGCCGCAACAAGTACGAGCTGGACAAGGACAGCGGGATGCTCAAGCTCGACCGCGTCCTCTTCAGCGCCGTGCACTACCCGGGCGACTACGGGTTCATCCCCCGCACGCTGCACGAGGACGGCGATCCGCTCGACGTGCTGGTGCTGGTGAAGGAGGAGACCTTCCCGGGGTGCCAGATCGACGTGCGCCCGATCGGCGTCCTCAAGATGCTCGATCGCGGCGAGCCCGACGACAAGATCCTCGGCGTGCCGCTGCACGACCCGTATCACCAGGAATACTTCGACATCGCCGACATCCCGCAGCACATGCTGAAGGAGGTCGAGCACTTCTTCCGCACCTACAAGGATCTCGAGGGCAAGCGCGTCGAGATCATCGGGTGGGGCAAGAGCGACGAGGCCTCGCGCATCGTCATGGAATCCATCGGCCGGTACGAGGTCACGTACGGGGTGAAGGCCTGAAGCAGGGCGTTTGCGGCAGGCGGTGAGCGGTCAGGCTTTCGGGACGCTTCGACCGCCAGCTGCAGACCGCGAACGCCCTCGTTGTCAGTGCGGCACCTGCACGTCCGTGGCGCCGCCGGCGGCGGGGCGCACGGCGCCGTGCTCCAGCATCTCGGGCGCGCGGGGCAGGAACAGCTTGTCGTACAGCAGCGCCGCGGCGATCGCACCGAGGATCGGGCCGACCCAGTAGATCGACTGCGCCTCGAAGATGCCGCTCACCACGGCCGGCCCGAACGAGCGTGCCGGGTTCATGGAGGCGCCGGTCAGCGGCCCGATCGCGAGGATGTCCGCCGTGACCGTGAGGCCGATCGCGAAGCCGCCGACCTTCGGGGCCTGCGGGTCCACCGCCGTGCCGAACACGACGAACATCAGCAGGAAGGTCGCGATGAACTCGCAGAGGATCGCCTGGCCCGTCGTCACGTCCAGCGCGATGGACTGCCCGCCAAGCCGCGTGGCGGCCGCGACGTCCGCCGGGAAGATCGCCTTCAGCGCGTACGCCGCGATGACCGCGCCGAGCAGCTGCGCAATGATGTGGATCACCGCCATCACGGGCTCGATGCGCCGGGTGACGAGGAAGCCGATCGTCACCGCGGGGTTCAGGTGCCCCGAGATGCGCATCGTCGCCGTCACCATCAGCGCCAGGATGACGCCGTGCGCGATGGCCGCGACGAGCAGCCCGTTGGAGTTGTTGGAATGCTGCGCGGCCATGATGGACGCGCCGCCGACGAACACGAGGGCGAAGATGCCGATGAACTCGGCGGCGAAGTGACGCCAGCTGTCGCGCATGAAGGGCTCGGGGCTGGAAGGTTGACTGACGGTCTGATGCACCGGCAGTCTACTCCGGGCCGCTCGGCTGGACCAGATGCCGGCAGCGCCCGGACCGCCCTCGCTACACCCCGTCGTGCCGCTTGAGCACCACGGCCGCGTTGATCCCGCCGAAGCCGAAGCTGTTGCTCAGGGCGTACTCCACGTCCGCGTCGCGACCATGGTTCGGGATGTAGTCCAGGTCGCACCCCTCGGCCGGCACCGCGTGGTTGAGCGTCGGCGGCAGCCAGCCCTCGTCGAGCGCCAGGGCGGTGATCGCCAGCTCGATGGCCCCCGACGCGCCGAGGGCGTGGCCGTAGTACCCCTTGGTGCTGCTCACCTGGAGCGCGGCGGCATGCTCGCCGAACACGAGCTTGATCGCCCCGGATTCCGTGGGGTCGTTCAGCGGTGTCGAGCTGCCGTGCGCGTTCACGTAGCCGATGTCGGAGGCAACGATGCCGGCATCGCGCAGGGCCAGGCCCATGGAGCGGGCCGCCTGCGAGCCGTCGGGGCGCGGGGCGGTCATGTGGTGCGCGTCGTTCGACGTGCCGAATCCCACGACCTCGGCATAGATGTGCGCGCCGCGCGCCACCGCCCGGTCCAGCTCCTCCAGCAGGAGCACCGCGGCGCCCTCACCCATCACGAAACCGTCGCGGTCGCGCTCGAAGGGACGCGACGCCGCCTGCGGATCGTCGTTGCGCGTGGACATCGCGCGGATGATCGCGAACGCCCCGAAGCACAGCGGCGCGAGCGGGGCTTCCGCCGCGCCGGCGAACATCACGTCGGCATAGCCGTCGCGGATCGCGCGGAACGCCTCGCCCACGGCGATCGTCCCCGACGCGCAGCTCATCCCGTTGGTGCTGTTCGGACCCTGCACCCCGAGCTCGATGGCGATGTTGCAGCTCGCGGCGCCGGCGAACACGTTCAGCGCGAGCGTGGGGTCCACCGCGCGCATGCCCTGTGTGAGGAAGTTCGCGAGCTGTCCTTCGGCAAAGCTGAGCCCGCCCAGCGCGCTTCCCATCATCGCGCCGACGCGCTCGCGGTCCTCGGCCTCCAGGCGGAGGCCGGCGTCGTCCGCGGCCTGCATCGCGCACGCCACGGCGAACCCGCCGAACCGGTCCAGCCGCTTCGCCTTCTTGGCCTCCACGTAGTCCGACGCGGCGAAGTCGTCCACCTGCGCGGCGTTGTGGCTGCGCCACATGCCCGGGTCGAACCGCGTGATGGTGCGCACGGCGGACTGCTCGGCCCTGAGGCCCTCCCACAGGCCGGCTCGCCCCGTGCCGATCGGCGTGACCGCACCGATCCCCGTTATCGCCACTCGCCGACGCTCAGCCACGCCCTACCTCCGGAAGTTCCCCAAGATACCCGATGCTCAAGGCTGTCGTTCCGCCGCGTCCGCCAGTCCGGCCAGCGTACGGCTCGCGATGCCGTGCACGAACACGGGGCCGATCACCAGCGTGGCCGCCACCGGACCGAGCGCGGGCACCGGCGGCCCGTCCCACACGTGCACGATGCGGACGTGGGTACCGCCGGCCACCTCCTCGAACGTCCATGCGACGTCCATGCCGGTGGTCACGCCTGCGACATGCGTATAGCGCACGGATGGCCCTCCCGGTTCCCCCGGGGCGACGACCGCCATCCGCGAGCGCCACCAGGTGGGCCACTGCAACAGCCCGAAGGGGCGGTTCGCGCTCATCTCCACGATGCCGCCCCCGTCGCGACGCCGGTCCGCGAAGCGCACGTACCGGTAGTGCCGCAGCAGGAGTGGCCAGCGCTCCACGTCGGCCGAGAGCGCGAAGATGCGCGCGAGGGGGGCGCGCACGAGCCGCTCGTCCACGGTCGTCATGCGTCGGTTCGTCGGCATCGGCCCGATCACGAGCGGAGCGTCGGACAGCGGGATGGGCAGGGTCATGTGCCGGGGGGCGAGGGCGACCAGGTCGCCGTGACGCGAAAGCCGGGATGCCGCCGCACCTCGGCACGCTGGCCGAGCGCGCGGGCATGCGCCCGGAGCTCCGCCGGCGTGAAGCCGCGCAGCACGCTCGTGAGCCCGTCGTGCCGGCTCACCGGATGGAAGCCGAGGGGCCAGGTCACGAGCCAGAACCCGGCGGCGGCCAGCCAGCTGCGGCGAAGGTCGCTCACGATCACCGCGCGCCGCGCGACGCGCGTCAGCTCCCGCAGCACCGCGGGGATCTCGGCATCCTCGAAGTGGTGCAGCACCTGCGAGCAGGTCACGATGTCCACGCTCCCGTCGGCGAAGGGCAGCCGGCGCGCGTCGGCGCAGATGCTGGCGTCGAGCAGGCCCGCGCTCACGCGCGCGAGCGACACCGCCTCGTCCACCCCGTAGGCCACCAGGCGCACGCCTCTGCGCTTCGCAAGGCGCCGGACACCGGACGGGATGTCGGCGAGCCCGGTGCCCACGTCCATGAGGGTCACTGAAGTCTCCGCGAGACCGTCGAGGACGCGCCGCACCTCGCTCAGCACCGCCCAGCGGCCGCCCAGCACCGTGTTCGCCCGCCGCACGTCGCGCAGCGAGCGCTCGCGCAGCACGTCATCCACCGCGGGGTCGTCGAGGTGCTCGAAGCCGCGCCGGCGGCGTGGCGTCAGCATGCGGCGTCCTGCCCGCGTGTCACCGGCTCACCGCTCCAGCTGCGCGTAGCCGCCACGGTAGTAGAGCATCGGGCGCCCGTCGCCCGCCGTCGCGCGCTCCACCTCGCCGATGAACAGCGTGTGGTCGCCGGCATCGAAGTGCGCCTGGCGCCGGCACTCGATGTGGGCGAGCGCGTCGGTCAGCAGCACGACGCCGCTTTCTCCCCGCGCGTAGCCGACTCCCTCGAAGCGGTGCTGCGAGTCGACGGCGGCGAAGCGCCGCGACAGCGACTCCTGCTCCGACGAGAGGATGTTGATCCCGAACCGCTCCGCCGTCATCAGGGCGGCGTACATCGAGGCCGCCTTGTCGATGCAGACCTGCACGAGCGGCGGGTGCAGGCTCACCGACGAGAAGGCGCTCACCGTCATCCCCACGTCGCGGCCGCTGGCGTCCACCGTCGTCACCACGGTGATGCCGCTCGCGAACCGGCCGAGCACGCTGCGGAAGGAATCGGAGTCGATCGTCATGCGTCTGGGGCCATGGGACTGCCGGGCGCCGCGCGCGCTCGGGACTGGCGAAAGAGATTCAGGAGATAGCCGGGGCGCAACACCTCGCGTGCGGGCACGAAGTCGCCGGTCACTCCCACGAGCAGGTCCGCCATGTCCTTTCGCGCCTCGAGGGTGCGCGCGAAGTGGTTGATGGCCGGCGCGAACGCGACGGCCGATCCGATCAGCCGCTCCACCATCCACTTGCCTCGAAACTCCGCGCGGCGCGCCAGCTCGTAGCGCGCGAGCCCCGCGTCGGCATCGCGCACCCGCTCCGCGCCGAGCGATGCGAGCGCGTGCGGCGCGAGCAGCTCGCCCCCGCGCAGCGCCGCGTAGATCCCCTCGCCGGTGAACGGGTCGAAGAAGTCCGCGGCATCGCCCACCAGCGCGGCGCCCGGGGCCCACGCCCGCCGCGCGTGGCTCGCGAACGGCCCGGTGGCGAGCACCGGCGACACGCGCCGCGCCCCCGCCACGCGATCGGCGAGCTGCGGCCGCTCGCGCAGCCAGCGCTCGAAGAACGCGTCCTTGTCCGGCGCGATCATGCCGGCGAACCGCCGCGGCACCACCATCGCCACGTTCGTGAGGCCCTCGTCCACCCGCGCGAGCCCCACGTAGCCCACCCCGCGCTCCACGTGCATCTCGCCCCAGTCGCCCATGCCGGCGAAGCCCTCGTAGTGCGCCACGAGCGCGATGCGCCGCGGCCACCGGCGCAGGTGCGAGAGCCCGAGCCGCCGCGCGACGATCGAGCGCAGGCCGTCGGCGCCCACCACGAGGCGCGCGCGCAGCAGCCGCGGCGCGCCGCCGGCGTCGTCCAGCACCCGCACGCCGATGGTGCGGCCGGCGCCGTCGCGCTCCACGTCGGACACGCGCACGCCCTCTCGCA
>JAQBPZ010000400.1 GCA_028287225.1 Gemmatimonadota bacterium | reverse complement strand
TCGCCCTCGGCGGCGCAGGAGAGGCGCACGTCCCCACCCGCTGCCGTCGCCTTCACCGCGTTCGTGAGGAGGTTGAGGCACACCTGCACGATGCGCTCGGAGTCGCCGATCGCCGCGAGGTCCGGGGGGCAGTCATCGTGGAGGAACCGCACGCCCTTCGCCTGCATCTGTGGCAGGACGAGGGGATGCAACGCGTGCAGCGTCTCGTCCATCGGCACGATCTCGCGATCGACCTCGAGCTTGCCGGCCTCGATGCGGGCAAAGGAGAGCACATCCTCGATGAGCGCCGAGAGATGCCGCTGATTGACACGGATGCGCTGCAGGTCGGCGCGCTGCTCGTCGGTGACCGGGCCACGGATGCCCAGATCGATGAGGTCCACGTAGCCGGCGATGCCGTTGAGCGGGGTGCGCAGCTCGTGGCTCATGGCGGCGAGAAAGTCGCTCTTCGCACGGTTGGCGCCCTCGGCCTCGGTGCGCGCACGCCGCTCGTCCTCGTACAGCCGCGCGCGCTCGAGGGCCTGCGCGCACTGATGCGCGAGCGAATCGAGGAACGCCGTCTCGTCCGCGTCGAACTGGCGGTCTTCGGCCCAGTTGATCCCGATCACGCCGAGTACGCGGCCCGCGACGACGAGGGGGAGGCTGGCCATGGCGCCGGCGCCATTCTCGGCGAGCAGCTCGCGGAGGTGCGAATAACGCTCGGCCCGGGCCTCGGCATCCGAAAAGAAGAGCGCACGTCCCTCGCGTACGGCGTCGGCGAGTGGAAAGGCCAGGCTCATCGGCATGCGGGAGTAGCGCTCCAGCGTTTCCGCCGAGTAGCCGACCGAGCCGATGAGCTCCAGGTGCGCACCGTCTTGCGAGACGCAGGCGACGCTCCCCCGCACTCCACCCACCGCGGGGATCGCGGCCCGCATCACCACGTCGGCGACCTCCTGCGGCGTGAGGGTGGCGGTGAGCTGCGAGGTGGCCCCTTGCAGTGCCTCGAGCCGGCGCGCGGACCGTTCGGCGGTCTCGCGCGCGGTGCGCTCCGCGGCGTAGACTGCCCGCACCTTCATGTCGTTCGCCGCGATCTCCCGCTCGAGGGCCGCGTGCGCCGACACGTCTGTGACCGAGGCCATCCACCCCTCGGGACGATCCGGATGGTCGCCGAGCGGCCCGAGGTGGACGAGCACCTCCATGCGCGTGCCGTCGCGCCGCTGGAAGACGAGGGACCAGCCTTCGGGCGGCGCCTCGCCGCGCAGCGTGCGGTCCAGCGCGTCGCGAATTCGCGGCAGGTCGTCGTCAGGCCAGTATGCGAACGGCGGCATGGCGCCGATCAGGACGTCGCGCGGCCACCCCACCAGGCGCGCGAACGCCTCGTTCACGTAGCGCTGCCGACCGTCGCTGTCCACCACCGCCAGCCCCACCGGCACGCCATCGGCCAGGCGTGTGAGGGTGCGGTCGGTGTACTGCCGGCCGTCGTCGTCCGTGCTTGGGTGAGCGACCACGGATGCGGGGACGTGGGAAGTGGGCGTGCGCCTGACCGGGCTGGGTGCCGGCTCCTGAATTCTATCCTCTCCGGCGCGCAAGCGCTGGTGTCGTGATGAGGCGGCCGCGCCACATCCGCGGTCAGTCGTCCCCGTGCGTGGCGCCCGGCTGCGCCACCGCCGCGTGCCCCGCGGCGAGCGAGCGGCCGAAGCGGGCGAGGAGGCGCTCGCGCCACTCCTCCATGATCTCGTAGACCGTGGGGATGACGACGAGCGTCAGCACGGTGGAGGCGATGACGCCACCGATCACCGCGCGCCCCAGGGGCGCACGAAAGTCCGCGCCCTCTCCATAGCCGATGGCCACCGGGATCATGCCGGCCACGAGGGCGATGGTGGTCATCATGATGGGCCGCAGGCGGATGCGCCCCGCCTCGATCAATGCCTCGCGCAGGGGCATGCCGCGGTCCTTGTGGGACCACTTCGCGAAGTCGATCAGGAGGATGGCGTTCTTCGCCACGATGCCCATGAGCATCATCACGCCGATGAGGCTCATGATGTTGAGGGTGTCGTGCAGCAGCAGCAGCGCCATCACCACGCCGATGAGCGAGAGGGGCAGCGAGACCAGGATGGCGAGCGGGTCAAGGAACGAGCCGAACTGGACCACGAGGATGAGGTACATCAGCATGACGGCGACGCCGAGCGCGGTGATGATCGCCGCGAACATCTCGTTCTGGCTCTCCACCTGCCCGCCCTGGTTGATGCGGTAGCCGGGCGGCAGGGGCACCAGCGCCACGCGCCGCGTCACCTCCTGCGCCACGTTGCCCACTGACGCGCCGAGGACGTTGGCCCCGATGGTGACCACGCGCTGGCGCTGGAAGTGGTCGATCTGTGCCGGCCCCGACTGCGGGACGATGGTGGCGATCTGGGACAGCGGCACGAAGCGCGGCGCGCCGGCCAGAGCCGGATCGGTGACGACGCCGGGGCCCACCATGATGGGGAGCTGGCCCAGGTCGGCCGCGCGGCCACGCGATTCCGGGGCGAGCCGCACGTGCACGTAGCGCGAGATGCCGGCGGGGTCCACCCAGGTGCCCGCATCCACGCCGGCGAACGCCACGCGGAGCGCCGTCGCGAGCTGGCCGAGGCTCACGCCGAGGGAGGCGGCGAGCCCGCGGTCGACGTTCACGGCCAGCTCCGGCTTCTGTCCGCGCGTGGAGAGGCCGACGTCCACCGCGCCCGGCACCGTGCGGGCGGAGTCGGCGATCTGCTCGGCGAGCCGCGTGAGGATGGCCGCGTCGGGCCCCTGCAGCTGGAGCTGGAGCTGCTTCGCGTTGCCGGCCAACCCTCCTGCCGCGAAGGTGTAGGCGTTCGTCCCCGCCACGCGCGAGACTTCGGCGCGCACGATGCGCCCGAACGCCTCCTGGCTGACCGAGCGCTGATGCTTCGGCACCATCCGGACGTAGACCGTGGCCGCGTCGGTGGCGCCCGAGCCGGCCGCGCTGCCCACGGTGGTGTAGGTGTACAGCACCTCGCGATGCGCGCGCACCATGCGTCCCACCTCCTCGGCCTTCAGCGTGGTGTACTGGAGGCTGGAGCCGGGCGGCGTCTCGATGGCCACGTTGAGCTCCGCGTTGTCGCTGAGCGGCGCGAAGCCGAAGCCGCCCAGCGTGGCCTGGAGCACGATGGCCACGACGAAGGTGGAGAAGGCGATGCCGATCATCCACCAGCGATGGTCCAGCGCCCAGCCGATGAGGCGGGTATACCGGTCCGCCTGCCGGTCGAACCAGGCGTTGAACCGGTCGAGCGTCCGCGTGATGGGCCCGCGCTGCTCCACCGGCAGGTGCGGGTCGGCCCAGTAGGCCGAGAGCATCGGGTCGAGCGAGAACGACACGAAGAGGGACACCAGCACCGCGCTCGCGATGGTGAGCGCGAACGGCTTGAAGAGCTGCCCCGCGATGCCGGGCATGAAGCCGACCGGCACGAACACCGCGACGATGGAGAAGGTGGTGGCCGTCACCGCGAGGCCGATCTCGTCGGTGCCCTCGTGCGAGGCGGTCATGTGGTCCTTTCCCATCTCCACGTGGCGCACGATGTTCTCGCGCACCACGATCGCGTCGTCGATCAGGATGCCGATGGCGAGCGACAGGCCCATGAGCGACATCACGTTGAGCGTGAAGCCGAACATCAGGAGCGGCACGAAGGCGGCGAGCACCGAGACCGGCAGCGCGAGGCCCGTGATGACCGTGGAGCGCCACGAGTTGAGGAACAGGAACACCACGAGGACGGTGAGCAGGGCGCCCTCGATCAGCGTCTCCTCCACGTTGGCCACCGAATGCGTGACCCGCACGCCGGCGTCGCGCACGAACACGATGCGCGTCCCCTTCGGCAGCGTCGCCTGCAGCTCGGCCACGCGCGCGTTCACGGCCTGGCTGACCGCCGTGGTGCTGTTCTCCCGGCCCTTCACGACGTCCAGGCCGATGGCCGGCGCGCCGTTGTAGAGCGCCGACGACGTGGCCTCCGCCACGCCGACCTCCACGTCGGCGAGCTCGCCCAGGCGCACGAGCTGGGTGCCGCGCTGCGCGACGACGATCTGCGCGAACTCCTCCGGATGCTCGAGGCGGCCCGCGAGACGGATGGTGCGCTGCTCCAGGTCGGTGGTGAGGCGCCCGACCGGCGCGGCCAGGTTCTGCGCGCGGACGGCGGCCACCACCTGGTCGATGCCGATGCCGGACGCCGCGAGCGCGCCCGGACGCACGTTGATGTTGAGCTGCGCGCTGTCGCCGCCCACGACGTTCACCTGCGCCACTCCCGGAATGGAGCGCAGCTCGCCGGCGAGCTGCTGATCGGCGAGCTGGCTGAGCTGTGCGGCGCCGAGGGTGGTGGAGGTGAGCGCGAGCGAGACGATCGGAAGCGCGCTCGGGTCGAACCGCTGGATCACGGGCTCGATGATCTCCTGCGGAAGCTGCGCGCGGACGCCCGAGATCGCGTCCCGGACGTCCTGCGTCGCCTGGTCCACGTTCTTGGAGAACGCGAACTGGATGACGATCTGCGCGAACCCGTCCGTTGAGGTGGAGTTCAGCTTCTCCACGCCGCTGATCCCGGAGAACTTGTCCTCGAGCCGGCTGACGACCTCGCGCTCGACGACGTCGGGGGAGGCGCCCGGATACGCCACGCCGATGAAGACGATCGGCTGCTCGAAGTCGGGAAACTCGTCGGTGTCGAGCTTGAGCAGCGAGACGAGGCCGAACACGACGAGCGCGAGCATCGTGACGATCGTGATGATCGGGCGCTTGATCGCGAAGTCGGAGATGAACATGCGGAGGGCGAAGGGGTGGCAGCCGAACGCGCGCGACGAAGCGCTGTCCGATCACGCTTCGAGGCTCATGACTGCTCGCTTTTGAAAGTACACACGCCGCGCGTCCGTCCTGCAACCTGCTCCACGGGGGGTGCTCGTATCCCCCAGGCTCAGCCCGCAGCACCACGGCGCGGAAGGGGAGCAGCGCGCGGAGCAGCGGCGGCGCTGTGATCCTCGTCACATCGTCCGGCGAGCCCCTCCCTCCCGCCTGGTCACGGCCGGGCCCGGCCCGGGACTTTCCTGGCCCTTCCGGGGTATGTGCGGCATGAATCCCGACGCCGCAGCCGAAACGCGCCCCACCGTGCTCGTGGTGGATGACGACCCGGACACCGTGTACGTGTACACCCACGTGCTCGGCAGCTACGGGTGCAGGGTCGTGGTCTGCCGTGACGGCGCAGCGGCGGTGAGCGCCGCCCGCGAGGCCCGCCCCGATGTGATCCTGATGGACTTCCTCCTTCCCGGCATGAACGGCTGGGAGGCGACGGCGGCCCTCAAGGCCGAAGCGGATACGGCTGGCATTCCGGTCATCGGCATCAGCGCATACGGCGACCCGGAGGCGCGCGCGTCGGCGATGCGCGCGGGCTGCTCCGACTTCTTCGAGAAGCCCGTGAGCCCCATGCTGGTGCTGACGGCGGTGCGGGCCCTCGTCGGTCCGACGCATGCCCTGGCCGTCCCGGCCGACGCAGGCGCGCTCTCTCCGCGGTAGGCGGTCCGGCGAGCGGGAGACGCGCGGCAGCCCCTGGTCGTCTTCGGTCATGCCCGCCAACTCGCCCCGCCTCTCCCGCGCCCTCCGGTCATCCGCCGGCATCATCGGCGCCGTGCTCGCGCTCCTCGTCGTCCTGCTCCTCGTCTTGCCGCTCGTCTTCCGGGACCGCATCTCCGCGCGCCTGAAGGCAGAGATCGCGAACGCCCTGGATGCGCGGGTCGCGTGGAGCGACGCGAGCCTGAGCGTGCTGCGCAACTTCCCGAACGTGACGCTGAGCCTTGACCGCCTCTCGGTAGTC
>JAQBPZ010000173.1 GCA_028287225.1 Gemmatimonadota bacterium | reverse complement strand
GCTCCGGCGGCGGCTCCGGCTCCGGGGGCGGCGAATGCCGCCCCGACCACGCCACCGGAGCAGCACCACAGCAAGCTTGCGGGGGCGGCCGTTGGCGCGGCGGTGGGGCACGTGCTGGGCGGTCATGCCGTGGCGGGTGCCGCGGCAGGCGCACTCATCCAGCACCAGCGGAACAAGCACTAGCCTGACATCGCAGCACCCCGCCGCGTTGGGACGTATTGAGGGGAGTGCTCTCCCGCCTTCCCTCACCCGACCTGTCGTGCGTTCCCTCCCGTCCCTCCTCCTGGCCACGCTGACCCTCGCTGGCGCCGCTACCGCGCACGCGCAGGTCAGCTACACGCGTGCCGAGCAGATGCTGCCCTGGCATGCCAACACCCGCATCTACGGCGACGCCGTGGAGCCAAGCTGGTATCCCGACAGCACGCACTTCTGGTATCGCACCAACACGCGCGACGGCGCGCAGTTCATCGTCGTGGACGCCGCGCACAACAGCCGCGGCCCGCTGTTCGACAATGCGCGGCTGGCCCGCGCGATGACCCTCGCGAGCGACACGAGCTTCGAGCCGCGCAAGCTGCCCTTCAACAGCTTCCGCTTCGGCGACGACGGGCGCAACACCCGCCTGATCCAGTTCTCCGCGATCCGGCGCCGCTGGACGTGCGACATCGTCGACTACGCGTGCACGCACAAGGACACCTCGGCGAGCGACGTCCCGTTCGTGCTCTCGCCCGACCGCAAGTGGGAGGCGTTCATCCACCGGAACAACGTGTGGATCCGCAGCCGCAACGGCGCCGACTCCACGCAGCTCACCACGGACGGGGTGGAGGACTGGTCGTACGGCCTCACCTCGCTGCGTCCGCAGCAGGCGCTGAAGCCCGCGCCTCGCCGTCCACAGATCCACTGGTCACCCGATGGACGGCGGCTCGCGGTCGCGCGCACCGACGAGCGGAACGTGGGCAAGATGTACTACATCTCCTCCACCTCGCAGCGGCCGCGCCTCTTCTCCCAGCCGTACGCACTGCCCGGCGACAGCATCGTGCCGGTGCCGCAGCTGTGGATCGTGGACATCGCCACGAAGCAGGCGCGGATGGCCAGGGTCGCCCCGGTGCCGAGCCAGCTCCAGACGGGCGGCTCGGCGCGCGACTCGCTGTGGTCGACCGGCTCCGACAAGCTGCACGTCTCCTGGCTGACGCGCGGCTCCAAGAGCGCCTACCTCGGCGACGTGGACGCCGCCACCGGCGAGACGACGACGATCGCGCGCGACACCGGCAAGACCTACGTGGAGCTCAACCAGGGCGACCCGACCGGCTGGTACATCACGCGCGACGGCCAGCAGTCCATCTGGTGGTCGGAGCGCGACGGCTGGGCGCACCTCTACCGCATCGGGCGGGACGGCCGCGTGATCAACCAGATCACGAGCGGCCCCTGGTCGGTGGGCGCCGTGCAGCACGTGGACGAGCGCAGCCGCACCATCTGGTTCACCGCGCGCGGGCGCGAGGCGGGGCGCAACCCGTATTACGCGCACCTGTACCGCGTCGGCTTCGACGGCAGCGGGCTCACGCTGGTGACGCCGGAGAACGGCAACCACCGCGTGTCGTTCTCGCCCACGGGCCGCTGGTTCGTGGACTCGTACTCCACCATCGAGACGCCCGCGGTCAGCGTGCTGCGCGGCGCCGATGGCCGCGTGATCCGGACGCTGGAGACCGCGGACATCACGGACCTCAAGGCGAGCGGCTGGCGGCCGGCGCAGACCTTCACCGCGAAGGCGCGCGACGGCGTGACGGACCTCTACGGCGTGATGTACCTGCCGTCGAACTTCGACCCGTCGCGGCGCTACCCGATCATCGACAACATCTACCCGGGCCCGCAGGTCGGCAGCGTGGGCACCTGGGCGTTCAAGGGCGGCAGCGAGACGCAGGCCATCGCCGAGCTCGGGTTCGTGGTGATCCAGCTGGATCACATGGGGACGCCGTTCCGCTCCAAGGCGTTCCATGACGCGTACTACGGCAACTTCACCGACAACGGGCTGCCCGACCACGTCGCGGTCATCAAGCAGCTCGCCACGCGCCATCCGTACATCGACGTGGAGAAGGTGGGGATCTTCGGGCACTCCGGCGGCGGCTTCGCGAGCACGGATGCCATCATGCGCTACCCGGAGTTCTTCAAGGTCGCGGTCGCAGGCTCCGGCAACCACGACAACCGCACGTACAACATCTACTGGGCGGAGAAGTACCAGGGGCTGCTCACCCGCGACACCCTGCGCAAGACGGACAACTTCGCCACCTCGGCGAACGCGTCGCTCGTGAAGGGCCTGCAGGGCAAGCTGCTGATGATGCACGGCGACATGGACGACAACGTCAGCCCGGCGATGACGATCCAGGTGGTGGATGCCCTGATCAAGGCGAACAAGAGCTTCGACCTGATCATCGCGCCCAACCGCGCGCACTCGCTCAACGAGCCGTACTTCATCCGGCGCCGCTGGGACTACTTCGTGGAGAACCTGATGGGGGCCAGGGCGCCGCACGACTACGAGATCACGCGTCCCGTCGGCGCCTTCGGCGGCGGCGACGACGCGCCGCTCGTGGACCCGTTCCGGGAGGACCTGTCGGCGATCGTGCCTTGAGCGCGTGAACCGTGGAAGGCGTTTGCGGTGAGCGGTGAGGGGTCGGGCCTCGGGAGGCTTCTACCCCTCACCGCTCACCGCAAACCGCAAACGCCCTTCGGCCCTTACGCCGCGATGCGCGCCCTGGCGGCGTCGATGAAGTCCTGGAACATCTCGCGCGAGTGCGTATCGTGGTCGGTGAGCGCCTCGGGGTGCCACTGCACGGCGAACACGTACGCGTCGCCGTCGGTCTCCAGCGCCTCGATCAGGCCATCGGGGGCGACCGCGGTCTCGCGGAGGCCGGCACCGAGCGTCTTCACGCCCTGGTGATGCATGCTGTTCACCTGCAGCTCGCCGGCGCCGAAGAGCCGGGAGAGGCGCGTGCCCGGAGTCACGCGGACGGAGTGCGCCAGGAAGTCGCGCGTGAATCCCTTGCCCTTGTAGGGGAAGTAGTCGTGCTTGATGGAGCCGGGGAGCTGGTCGGCCAGATCCTGATACAGCGTGCCGCCCGCCGCCACGTTGATGAGCTGCATCCCGCGGCAGACGCCCAGCACCGGCTTGCCCTCGGCCATCGCCCAGCGCGCCAGCAGCAGCTCCACGCGGTCACGCTCCGGGTCCGTCTTGTCGCAGAGCGGGTGCGGGTCGTTGCCGTACGACACCGGGTCGATGTCGGCGCCGCCGGGAAGGAAGACGCCGTCGAGGGCCTCGAAGACGCCGCGGAGCGTCGCCTCGTCCACCAGCGGGATCATCCACGGGATCGCCCCGGCCTGCACGAGCGTCTGGATGTACCGCTGGCTCATCACCCACGACGGCGGAATGTCCGCCGACACCCCTCCCAGGCTCTGGAGCGTCTGCGTGGGGATGCCGATGATGGGGCGGGAGGGACCGTTGAAGAGGGGGGACACCAGCGACAGCTCCTGAAAAGGCGACGGGGACATCAATGCAAGCTAGCTGCCTATCAGGACGTAGCGGCCGCGGCAGAGGAAACGGGAGGGGCTGGGATTAGGGATTAGGGAGTAGGGCGGCGTGGCCGGTGTCATCCCGTGAGCCGCAGGCGAACCGGGATCCATCGTCCCTGCAGCCTGGCCAGCCAATCCGCTGTGAAAGTGGATCCCGGTTCGCTCTGCTCACGGGATGACACACACGCAGTTCCTAATCCCTGATCCCCAATCCCTGATCCCGGCTCCCGACCATCCCCCGGAACCGCTCGACGATCTGCGGGCGCACCCCCTCGGCCGTCTCCGACACGACGTTGCGCACCACGTCCTTCAGGTCGCCGGTGCGCTCGTAGACGGCGAGCTGCCGGTCGGCGCTCGTGCCGCTGCGCATGATCTCGAAGGCGTACTCGATCTCCTGTCTCGTGCCGAGCTCGTCGACCACGTCGTCCACGAACCAGTGGAGGATCTCCGAGATCAGCTCGCGCGCCGGAAGCTCCTTCTGCTTGCCGAAGTCGATGAGCTTTCCGTCCAGCCCGAAGCGGACCGCCCGCCACTTGTTCTCCTCGATCATGGCCGAGGGATAGATGCGGAAGGTGAGGTTGTCGCGGCGGAGCTTCCACAGCTTGGCGACGATGGCCTGGAGGATCGCCGCGAGGCAGACCGCCTCGTCCACGCGGGTGCAGACGTCGAGCACGCGGAACTCGAGCGTGGGGTAGGCGTGGTGCGGGCGCACGTCCCACCAGATCTTGGAGCCGTCGGGCACGGAGTTGGTGACGACGAGCGACTCGAGCAGCTCCTCGTAGTCGGTGTGACCGCGCAGGATCGGGGGCACGCCGGTGCGCGGGAAGTTCTTGAAGACGATGGACCGGTACGACTTGAGCCCGGTGTTGCGTCCCTGCCAGAAGGGCGAGCTCGTGGAGAGCGCCAGCACGTGCGGCAGCAGGTAGCGCGCGACGTTCATCACGTCGATCATGAACTCGCGGTCCTCGATGCCGACGTGGATGTGCGTGCCGAAGATCAGCAGCTGCTGCGCCAGGTCGGCGAGGTCGGACTTCACGCCGATGTAGCGCTCGAGCGGGGTGATCTCCTGCTCGGTCCACAGCGAGAAGGGATGCGTGCCCGCCGCGGCGATCACGAGTCCGCTCTTGCCGGCGAGGTCCATCACCATGCCGCGCAGCCGCACGATCTCCGAGCGCAGCTCCTGCGGGGTGTGGCACACCCTGCTCCCGATCTCCACCATGCTCTGGTGCAGCTCGGGCTTGATCTCGTCCATGATCACCTTGTCCCCCTGCAGGATCTCGGTGATGTACGACTTGAGCTCGAGGGTGGCCGGGTCGATGACCTGGTACTCTTCCTCGATGCCGATCGTGAGGGATGGGGCTTTCATGCGTCTCGCCTCGTGGAGTGTCGCGCCGGTGGGACCAGCGGCAACCGCAACTGCAAGATCAACGGCATGAGCAATCGCAAGATCAACGGCAACAGCGGGGGGGTGCTGCTCCAGCAAGGCCGCGGAGCGTTCGTACGACCGCAACCCTCCCAACGCCCCCCCGGCATCGCGACCACGCGCGCATCCCTCCCTTGCCGTTACGGGCCCGTCCGGGGCCGGCATCCGCTGCTCGAGGGGTGCGGGGTGAACCGATCTCACCCGCAGCCTCGATCCCT
>JAQBPZ010000361.1 GCA_028287225.1 Gemmatimonadota bacterium | reverse complement strand
TGAGCCCCCAGAAGTTTCCCCTGTATCTCTACGAAATGCAGTTCCGCTACAACCACCGGCACCAGGACCTGTTCACGCTCCTGCTCCAGATCCTGGTTCAACCAGTGCCAGATCTTTTATAATCGCCAAACGCTGTTGAAGAGCATTTAACCACAGAGGACACGGAGGGCACAGAGGAGCGTTGGCAGGGGTGCCTTCCTCTGCGCCCTCGCCGTTCCCTCTGCGCCCTCTGCGTTGAAGCAGCTGCAAGGGGCAGCCGCGAGGGGCAGCCCCGCAAGGGGCAGCCGACAAGGCGGACGACAGAGCCTGCCACGATGTCCAGGGCGACGGCCAAAGTTGCCGATCGAACCGCTGGAGCTCGGTCACGGTGGCAGACATCGAGTGGTCCACGCGTTGCCTTTTCCCGTGCCCGAACCCCGCCGCCATGGCGGACCTCACTCACTCATCGTCCATGGAGATTCCAACGATGCTGACCAGCCGACCCCTCGGTAATTCCCTCGACCGCATGTTCACCCTGAACCGGGTGTTCGACCAGGCCTTCGCCGGCGCCCCCACCAGCCGCAGCTGGGTACCGGCCATGGATGTCGCCGAGCGTGGCGACGCGTACGTCGTTCACACCGAGCTGCCCGGGGTGAGTCCGGACCAGGTGGAGCTGTCGTTCGAGCAGAACGTCCTGTCCATCCGCGGCACCAAGCCCGCCAGCTTCGACGTGGCGAGCGACGGCGAGCTGCGCCTGTTCGCCGCCGAGCGGGTGAGCGGCACCTTCGAGCGCTCGGTGCGCCTCCCCGAGTTCGTCGACGCCGACCGCATCGAGGCGACGTTCGTCAACGGCCTGCTCACCATCACCGTGCCCAAGGCCGAAGCGGCCAAGCCGCGGCGGATCGAGCTGAAGAGCGCGAAGTAAGGAAGGGCGTTTGCGGTGAGCGGTTGGCGGTAAGCGGTAGAGGCGTCCAGGGGTCTGACCGCTCACCGCGAACCGCTCACCGCAAACGCCCTTCGCCCCCGCCTCGGCCCGCTTTCTGCCTTGTTCCACGGGCATGACAAAGGCCGTTTCCAGGGCCCGGGCGCTCGCCACGCTGCGCGAGCGCTTTGGCCATGATGATTTCCGACCTGGACAGTGGGAGCCCGTCCGCGCCGCCCTCGGGGGACGCGATGCGCTCGTCGTCATGCCCACCGGCAGCGGCAAGTCCATCGTCTACCAGCTCCCCGCCCTGCTCCTGCCCGGCCTCACCATCGTCGTGAGCCCCCTCATCGCCCTGATGAAGGACCAGCAGGACAAGCTCCAGGCCCACGGCGTGGATGCGCTCGCCATGCACTCGCACCTCAATACCGCCCAGACGCGCGAGACCGCGCGCCAGGTGGCCGAGGGGGAGGGCGAGATCCTGTACCTCACCCCCGAGCGCTTCAAGGACCGCGAGTTCTTCGACCACCTCCTCACGCGCACCGTCAGCCTCTTCGTGGTGGACGAGGCGCACTGCGTCAGTCAGTGGGGGCACGACTTCCGCCCCGACTACCTCACGCTCGGCTCGGTGGTGAAGCGGCTCGGCAAGCCTCCGGTGCTCGCCCTGACCGCGACGGCCACCGAGGAGGTGCGGGCCGACATCGTGCGCCAGCTCGGCATGGTCGATCCCTTCGTCACCGTCACCGGCTTCGCGCGCCCCAACCTCCGGTTCGAGGTGCGCCGCACCGTGAACCAGGCGAGCAAGGACGCCGAAGTCACGCGCGTGCTGGACGAGGCCGCGGACCAGCCCGGCGGCGGCATCATCTATTGCGCCACGGTGAAGGACGCCGAACGGCTGCACGAGCAGCTCAAGGAGCGGTATTCCATCGGGCTGTACCACGGGAAGATGTCCCCCGCCGACCGGAAGGCCACCCAGGACGCGTTCATGGGCGGCGAGCTCTCGGCCATCGTGGCGACGAACGCCTTCGGGCTGGGATCGACAAGCGGGACCTGCGCTACGTGCTGCACTACCAGTTTCCGGGCTCGGTGGAGGCGTACTACCAGGAAGCGGGGCGCGCCGGCCGCGACGGCCTCCCCGCCGTGTGCACCATCCTGTACCGCGTGGAGGACTCGCGCGTGCAGTCGTACTTCCTTGGCGGCAAGTACCCGGACGTGGACGAGGCGGTGAAGGTCGCGCTGGTGCTCGAGACCTATCCGCTCCTCGAGCGCGTGGAGCTGGATACCCTCGCGGAACGTTCGGGCGTCGCGCGTCGCAAGGTGCGCATCGTCCTGGTGCTGCTGAAGCGCCACGGCCTGGTGCGCGAGCACCGCGGCGGCGGCTGGGAGCGGCTCCAGACCGGGCTGCTCTCGGTGGACCTGAGCGCCGACCTCACCGACTACGAGGAGCGGCGGGTGCAGGACCGCGCGAAGCTGCGCACCATGGTGTCGTACTGCCAGAGCGCGCGCTGCCGGACGCGGTTCATCCTCGAGTACTTCGGCGAGCCGGTGGAGGAGAGCTGGGTCTGCGGCAACTGCGACGCCTGCGATGCCCAGGAGCGCTTCAGCGAGCGCACGCGGCGCGTGGTGGCGGGCTAGCGCGCCGACGCTGCGCGAGCGCAGGGCAGCAGCTTCAGCTGCTCGACTGCTCGACTGCTTGAACTGCTTCAACGCAGAGGGCGCAGAGGGCGCAGAGGGAACGGCGAGGACGCAGAGGAACTCTGCTCCGGCGCACCTCCAACACCTCCTGTGTGGTCCTCTGTGACCTCCGTGTCCTCTGTGGTCAAATGCTCTTCAACAGCGTTTTACCACAGAGGACACGGAGGACACAGAGGACTGCTTTGCAGGTGTCACGCTCCTCTGCATCCTCGCCGTTCCCCTCTGCGCCCTCTGCGTTGAAGCAGTTTGAAGGAGGTGAGCAGGTGAGCACGTGAGCAGGTGAGGACGGGACTCAGGCGCCCGCCCTCAGCAGCTCGGCCAGGCGCTCGATCTCGGCCGGCAGGTCCAGGACGGCCACCTGGCAATGCTCGGTCAGCTCGCGCACGTCTCGCTGCGTGCGCGGGGTGCGGAGCAGGATCACGCGCGCGCCGGTCATGAGCGCCGGGCCGACGAACGCATCCTGGCAGCTCTCCTCGTGGTTGCAGTCGATGAGCACCGCCTGCGGGCGCGTGCGTCGCAGCGCCGCGCGCGCCGTCTCGCCCGACTGGGCGAAATGGGTGGCGTGTCCCGCCAGCTCCACGGCGGCGCCGATGAGGGCGGCGGCCAGGGAATCGTCGAAGAAGATCAGGACGGACTGACGGCTCACGACGTCATTCGAGCTCGGAGCGGCATCGTGCAGAGGTGACGAGTGTTCGAGCACGGCAGGCAAGAGGGAGACCATCCGCTGGCCGCCCGGCCCCCGGTCGTGCTCTTGACGGAACGCCGCGCGCGATAAACATTTGCCGCTGCGAGATTCGCGTTGGCCGGTCCTCACTTCCAGCATACGCCGACGCATCATGATGATGGCGTTCGACTCGAGCCAGACCCCGCCGAGTCGCCTCGATGACCAGGTCGTGGGCTCGGTGCGCGAGGCACTGCGCCGCTACCTCGCCGACTCCGGCCAGTCGGCGCCCCTCCGCGAGGCGCTCGTCGCCCTGGCGGCCGACGCACGCGACAAGGCAATGCTTCCCGAACAGCTGCTCGTCATCCTCAAGGACCTCTGGGGCGGCCTCACCGAAGTGCGCGCCATGACGGACGTCGGCGAGCAGATGCGCCTGAAGCAGCGTGTCGTCACCATGTGCATCAGGGAATATTACAGCGCCTGACCACGCCCGGCCTCCGGGCCGTCTGGCTCCCTGTCACATTTCGTCCGCCTCCCACCTGCCTGCGCCCCCCACCGGCACAGGATCCGATGACCATCGTACCCTCCTTCGCGCAGCGTGCATCCCGCCGCCTGGGCGCCCTGCCGCTCCCGCGCGTTCGCCGCATCCTGATCGCGCTGTACCTGGTGGCCGCCTTCGCCGACGCCGCCGGCAAGGCGCTCGCCGCCAACCCGGGCGTGAACCGGGCGATCGCGCAGCGCGTGCAGGGCCCGGCCGCCGCCCAGCTCCAGGACGCGCGTCGGCCCAGTGGCAACTTCGAGATCTTCCGTGCCTCCACGCGGCACCTGCTGGACGACGACAACCTGTATGCGAAGTACCCCACCGAGGGTGACCGCTTCAAGTACAGCCCGAGCTTCGCGCTCCTGTTCGCGCCCCTCGCGTTCCTTCCGTGGCCGCTCGCGCTCTTCCTGTGGAGCGCGCTCAACGCCCTCACGCTCTTCGTGGCCCTGGAGCGCCTGTTGCCGGCGCGGCAGGCGATGCTCGCCGCCGGCCTGATGCTCCTGGAGCTGCTGCGCGCCATGCAGAACGCGCAGAGCAACGCCCTGGTGGCGGCGCTCATCATCCTGGCGTTCGTCGCCCTGGAAGCGGGCCGCACCTGGCGCGCGGCGCTCGCCGTTGCCCTGGGTGCGAGCATCAAGATCTTTCCGCTCGCGGCCCTGACCTTCGCCATCCCGCGCAGACGCGCGATCCGGAGCGGCGTGGCGGCGGCCGTCGCGGGGCTCGGGGTGCTGCTCCTGCCGCTCGTCGTGACCTCGCCGGGCACCCTGGTGCAGCAGTACCGGTGGTGGCGCGACATCGAGGCGGTGGACGCGCAGCAGCGGTGGTTCTCGGTGATGGAGCTGCTGCACCAGTGGACCGGCGCGAGCTTCCCCAACTGGCCCGTGCAGCTCGCGGGCGTGCTCCTGCTGCTGCTTCCCCTCGCGGTGCGCCGCGACCGCTGGACGGAGCAGGCGTTCCGGCTGCGATACCTGTGCTCCGTGCTCCTCTTCGTCGCCATCTTCAACCACCAGGCCGAGCGGGCCAGCTACGTCATCGCCTTCACCGGCGCGACGATCTGGTTCACGACGTCGCGCCGCGCCGCCTGGCAGGTGACGCTCTTCGGGCTGGCCTTCCTGACGATGCCAGTCGCGTCCACCCTGATCCCCGGCGCCTGGCTCAAGCTCCCAGAGGTCGTCCTCTACCGCCTCGCGCTTCCCTCGCTGCTGATCTGGATCGCGGTGCAGGCGGAGCTGTATGCGCGGGGCCAGGGCGTGCATGCATCCGCTGGAGGGGGGGAGGAGCAGGCACTCGCGCCTTGACGCGCTCGCCCCGATCCGGTTTAACTCCTGCCATGACGGATCCGGTCGCCGACCATACCCTGCCGCCTTCGGTGGCGCGCGTGCTGCGCACCTTCCGCTCGCTCGGCCGCGAGGAGAAGATGCAGACGCTGCTGCACTTCGCCCGGAAGCTCGAGCCGCTGCCGGAGCGGTTCCGGGCGCTGGACCGCACGGAGTTCACCGTGCCGGAGTGCCAGACGCGCGTGGACCTCTTTCCCGAGATGCGCGACGGCAACCTCTACTTTTACGCCGACCTCGATCCGCGGCAGTCGCCGACCATCGCCGCGTTCCTCGCCATCCTGTTCTCCGCCGTGAACGGCCACCCGCCGGAGACGACGCTCGCCATTCCCGCCGACTTCGTCCGCCGGATGATGGAAGGCATCGGGCTCGCCGGCCGCGAGGCCGGTCTCGATGCGATGCTCGCCCGCGTCAAGCGGCACGCCCAGCTCGCGCTCGCCCGCTGACCCCCCTCGCTACCCGTCCTCCAATGGCCGAGACCGTCCAGAGCTACGCCACCCACCGTCGGTGGTTTCCCCTCTATCACTACGTGGCGCTCCCGATCCTCGTGGTCAACGTGGCCATCGCGATCGCGCACCTCGCGCGACGTCCCACACCCTGGAACGCGTGGCTGGTGGTGCTCGCCGTGGGGCTCGCGGCCGGCGTGGTCGCCAGCCGCGCGTCGGCGCTGATGGTGCAGAACCGGGTGATCGGGCTGGAGATGCGGCTTCGGCTCGCCGCCACGCTCCCGCCCGCCCTGCGGGCGCGCATCCCCGAGCTGCGCCTGCGCCAGCTCATCGGGCTGCGCTTCGCCGGCGACGCGGAGCTGGCCGGACTGGTGGAGCGCTGTCTGCATGGTGAGCTTGCGACGGCCGACGCCGTGAAGCGCGCGGTGCGCGACTGGCGTCCCGACTTTCTCCGCGCCTAGCGCCTCGCGAGCACCGACATGCCGACCCCCATCAAAGTCCGCTTCAACGGCCCCTACCTCGTCGATCTCAGCCAGGGCGGGATCGAGCTCACGGATCACGAGGGCAACCCGATTCCCCTGCCGGCGGGCAAGACGAACGTGGCGCTCTGCCGCTGCGGCGCGTCGGTGACCAAGCCGTTCTGCGACGGCACGCACAGCCGCATCGGCTTCAACGCCGCCGAAGCCGCGCAGCGGCTCGTGGACCGCACCGGCTCCACGGCCCCGCCCAGGGGCTGACGTCGCCCGGTGGCCAACCTCGGCCGCCCTCACCCGCTCCACACGCATGCAACGCATCCTCAGCGCCTGGGCCTGGGTCGCGGCGGTCGGTACCGTGATCGTCGGCTTCTTCTACGTCGCCGCGATCTGGCTGGTGACCGCCCCGTTCGACCGCGGCCGCTATCACGCGGGCCGCGCCTTCCGGCAGCTCGCCATGACCGCCGTCGCGCTCAACCCCCTCTGGCACTTCGAGACGGACGGGGAGACGCCGAACGACCCGCGGCGCCCGTACGTCGCCGTGTCGAACCACGAATCGTACGCCGACATCTTCCTGATCTCGCACTTTCCCTGGGAGATGAAGTGGCTGTCCAAGGACACCATCTTCAGGATTCCCGTGATGGGGTGGATGATGCGCATGGCGCGCGACATCCCCATCAAGCGCGGCAAGCGGGAGAGCGTGGTGAGCGCCATGCAGGGCTGCCGCGACCGGCTCGCGCGCAAGGTGAGCGTGATGATCTTTCCGGAGGGCACGCGCTCGCGGACCGAGGACCTGCTGCCCTTCAAGGACGGCGCGTTCAAGCTGGCGATCGAGGCCCAGGTGCCCATCCTGCCCATCGCCGTCGCCGGCACGCGCGACTGCATGG
>JAQBPZ010000343.1 GCA_028287225.1 Gemmatimonadota bacterium | reverse complement strand
CAGGCGCAGGACACCCACCGGCCGGAGAAGGCGGGGGTGTGGGTCAGCGCGGACGGCGCCGAGCAGCGGTCGGCTGGTCGGTCAGCCGATTGGTCTCCCGGCGCGAAGGCGCCGGCGCCGCCAGCGGCCACCGCGAGCCGGGACGCTGCCCGCTCGGGACCAACAGACCAATCGACCGAGCGACCAAAGTCTTCCCGCGTGCTCTCCATGGTCACCGAGCCCCCGATCCCGCCGGCCACCTCACAGGCGCGCCGCGCGCTCGATCCGCCCGAGCCGGTGGAGGTGGTCTGCGATGGCGACCGGCCGAGCGTGGTGACCTGGCGCGGGCACCGCATTCCCGTGACGCGCGCGATGGGCCCCGAACGATTGTCGGGCGACTGGTGGGACGACGGCTACCGCCGCGACTACTGGCGCTGCGAGAGCGCGGCGGGGGACTTCACCGTGTTCCTCGATCACGCCGGCGAGGAGTGGGCGCTGCAGGGATGGGGGGATTGAGCGTCGACATGCCGACCGCCGCCACGCCCCCCGCCTACGCCGAGCTCCACGCGCACTCCTGCTTCTCCCTGCTGGACGGCGCGGCGCTGCCCGAGGTGCTCGTCGCCCGCGCGGCCGAGCTGGGCCTGGCCGCGCTCGCGCTCACCGATCACGACGAGCTGGGGGGCGCGGTGCGCTTCTCCACGGCGGCGCGCGAGGCGGGGGTGGTGGCGCTCATCGGCGCGGAGCTCACGGTGGCGGTTCCCGGGGCGTCGGGCCAGCCCCTGCTCACCCACCTGCCCCTGCTCGCCGAATCGGCGGAGGGCTACGCCAACCTCAGCACCCTCATCACCCGCGCGCGGCGCGGCCAGCCGCGCGGCGAGCCGTCCGTCACGCTCGACGAGCTCGCGTCGCACACCGCCGGCCTGTTCGCGCTCACCGGCTGCCCGCGCGGCTGGGTGGCGACGCTCGCCGGCCAGGGCGACACCGACGCCGCCTGCGAGGCTGCCGCCACGCTGATGGACCTCTTCGACCGACGCGTCGCCATCGAGTGCTGGGACCACGGACTGCCCGAGGAGCGGCAGACGACGGCGCGGCTCATCGAGGTGGCGCACGCGCTCGACATTCCCTGGGTCGTCACGAACGACGTGCACTATGCCCGCGCCCGCGACCGCATCGTGCACGACGTGCTGTCCTGCCTTCGCCACGACCGGACGCTCGACACCATGGGCACGCGCCTCCGCCCCAACGGGGAGTGGTACCTCAAGGGCGCGGCGCAGATCGCGCGGCGGTGGCGCGGCAACCTGGACGGCGTGCGCGCCACGCTCGCCATCGCCGAGCGCTGCCAGTTCCGGCTCGAGCATCTCGACCCGACCCTCCCCGCCTTTCCCCTGCCCGCCGCGGTGAGCGAGGACGCGTACCTCGCCCGCCTGGTGGAGATCGGCGCGCGCGAGCGGTGGGGCGCGCCGGGAACGGCGCGGCGCGGCGCCGCCCACGATGCGCAGCTCGCCCACGAGCTGGCGCTCATCGCGCGGCTCGGGCTGGCCGGCTACTTCCTGATCGTGTGGGACATCGTCCGCTTCGCGCGGCGCGAGGGCATCCTGTGCCAGGGACGCGGCTCGGCGGCGAACTCCGCGGTGTGCTACTGCCTCGGCATCACGGCGGTGGATCCGGTGAAGCTGGGGCTCCTCTTCGAGCGCTTCCTGAGCGAGGAGCGCACCGAGGCGCCGGACATCGACATCGACTTCGCGCACCGCGAGCGCGAGCGCGTGCTCCAGTACGTGTACGAGCGCTACGGGCGCGAGCACGCGGCGATGGTCTGCGAGCAGATCACCTACCGCGGCCGCAGCGCGGTGCGCGACGCCGCGAGGGTTCTAGGTTTCAGCGTGGACCAGGCCGACGCGCTCGCGACGCTGAGCGACCGCTTCTCGGCCAGGGCGACGGCCGAGGCGCTGCGCGCGGCGCCGGGCGACGCGGCGCTGAGCGAGCAGGCGCTCGCCGCCACGCTCGGCGGCGAGATGATCCGCGGCACCGAGGCCACGACGCGCTCGCGCGCCGAGAAGGAGAAGGCGAAGCAGGTGGCGAAGCCGATGACCTCGGCCGACCGCCCCACGCCGAACGCCGCGTACGAGCCGTACGGCAGCCCGAACGCGCAGAGCGCGGGGACGAAGGACCTCGCGCGGATCCCGCGCGCGCTGCACGAGCGCGCGTCGCAGGGCAACCGCTGGGAAGACCCGCACGCGCCCGACGATCACACCGAGCGCCGCAATCCCACCACGGCGTTCCGCGAGACCGGGGGGGCGAGCATCGTGGAGCGCGCGGGGCTCGATCCCGCCGACCGGCGCGTGCGCGCGCTGGCGGAAGTCGTCGACGGGCTGCACCAGATCCCGCGCCACCGCTCCATCCACGTGGGCGGCTTCGTGCTCACGCGCGAGCCGCTGTGCCAGGTGGTGCCCATCGAGCCGGCCAGCATGCCGGGCCGCACCGTGATCCAGTGGGAGAAGGACGACCTCGATCCGGTGGGCCTCGTGAAGATCGACCTGCTGGGCCTCGGCATGCTCACGCTGCTGCAGGACTGCCTGCTGTACATCCGGCAGGGGCGCGGCGTCACCATCGACCTGGCGACGCTCGACATGACCGACCAGTCGGTGTACGACGACCTGTGCAACGCCGACACGATCGGCGTGTTCCAGGTGGAGAGCCGCGCACAGATGAACACCCTGCCGCGGCTCAAGCCGCGCTGCTTCTACGATCTCGTCGTGGAGGTGGCGCTCATCCGTCCGGGGCCGATCCAGGGCGAGATGGTGCATCCCTACCTGCGTCGCAAGGCGGGGCTGGAGGAGGTCACGTATCCGCATCCGTCGCTCGAGCCGATCCTCAAGCGAACGCTCGGCGTGCCGCTCTTCCAGGAGCAGGGGATGCAGGTGGCGATTGCCGCGGCGGGATTCACGCCGGGCGAGTCGGACCAGCTGCGCCGCGCGATGGGGCACAAGCGCAGCCGCGAGCGCATGGCGGAGATCTGCCAGCGCATGATCCGCGGCATGGAGGCGAACGGCATCGCGCCCGACGTCGCGCTCCGGATCTACAACCAGATCAACGCCTTCGCCGACTACGGGTTTCCCGAGAGCCATGCGGCGAGCTTCGCGCTGCTCGTGTACGCGTCGGCCTACCTCAAGCACTACTACGCGCCCGAGTTCACCGCGGCCATCCTCAATGCGCAGCCGATGGGCTTCTACTCGCCGGGCACCATCGTGGAGGACGCGCGCCGCCACGGCGTGGCGGTGCTGCCGGCGGACCTCACGCGCTCGAAGTGGGACACGACGCTGGAGTGGGACGGGGCGGGCCCTCGGCGGCCTTCTCGCGCCGGAGGTGGTCCGGAGCTGTCCCCAGCCTCTTCAGTTCACCGAGCATCGGAACATTCGCTCCCGAAGGGTTCGCGGGAATTCGCGTACGCCAACGAGCACCAGGCGTCCGGCGATTCGATGCCCAAACCCGGGCCCCGCTCCGCTCCCGCCGTCCGCCTCGGCATCCGCACGGTGCGCGGGCTGGGGGCGGCGGCGCGCGAGAAGCTCGAGCGGGCGCTGGCCGAACGGCCCTTCACGTCGGTGGAGGACGTCGTGCACCGCACGGGCCTCGACCGGCGCGCGCTGCGGCACCTGGCCGAGGCGGGCACGCTGGACGGACTGCTGCCGCACGAGCCCGACCTGCGCC
>JAQBPZ010000325.1 GCA_028287225.1 Gemmatimonadota bacterium | reverse complement strand
GACAGCTGATCTATCCGCCGGAGCTGAGGGCGGCCGGCGTGGAGGGTGAGGTGCTCGCCCAGTTCGTCGTGGACCAGACGGGCGCCGTGATGCTGGACACGTACAAAGTGCTCAAGTCGTCGCACGCCCAGTTCACCGACGCCGTGCGCGCCGCGCTGGCGACGCTGCGGTTCGAGCCGGCGCAGGTCGGCGGGCGCAAGGTGAAGCAGCTCGTGCAGCAGCCGTTCACCTTCTCGCTCAGGTCGGCGATCCCCACGGCGGGAACGCCGATGCGGCCGAACCCGTAGCCCGGCCGTGGTCGACGCATGAAGGGCCGCGCCGGGCAGGCGCGGCCCTTCATCGCATTCCTACCAGCCGCGCGGCTTCTCGAAGATCAGCATGCCGTCGGCGGGCGCCGCGTCGCCGCGCAGGGCTTCCGCCCACGTGGACATGGGCACCAGCCCCCGGAGCGAGGTGGTGGCGCGGTCGAGGAAGAGGTCGAATCCCGGCGCCTCGTCGCGCAGCTCCATCAGGGAGCCATCCGTGAGCTCCACGCGGAGCGCGAGCGCGCCGGGCGTGGCCGAGGTGGGGCGGACGGCGCGCAGCCGCCGGATGTCGGAGAAGCGCGCGGCCGCCACGCACCGCCCGCCGGCCCAAAGGGCGAACCCCGCGGCCACGACGACGATGCGGCCCTGGTCAGTCATGCCGGCCGTGCTCAGCTGTTCGCGAAGCCGGGCCGGGCCTTCACCTGCTCCGGGGCCGGGTCGAACAGGACGGCCGCGATGCTGTCGTACGACACGCTGACGCGCACCGATTCCTTCGTGTCCCCGGAGCTGCCATAGCGCGGCCGCTCGTGCGACAGGTCGCCCTTCGTCTGGTGGACGATGAGGGTCACGTACCCGTCGGCCGCGTCCACGACGGCGCGCACCCGGTGCACGTGCCCGTTGAGGAGCGCCAGCTCGACGACGGGCGTGCCGCCGGCGGCATCGAGGTCGGTGTGGAGCGCGGTGCGGAAATAGTTCGCGTCGAACATGCGGCCGTGAGAATGGGGTGATGATCCGCTAGCTTGCGCCAATGCCTGGCCTGCCACGCTGGATCCCGCGAAACCCGGGATGCGGATGCCTGCTGCTCCTGCTGGCCATTGCCGCGTACCTGCTGATCCGTTTCGACGGCAATGCTCCGTAAGATAGCGGGTCGGGCCGGCCCGACGACGGGTAGGGGCGGGCGGGCGGGCGGGTGTGCCACCGTATGCCGCTCGGGCGTCCTGTCGGCATGACTCTCGATCGCGTGCCGGACAGGCGGCTGGCCCTGACCGGGGCCATCGACAGGCATTACACTCGGGACGACGTCGGCGGCCTCACCCTCATCCATGTCCATGAACGGCGCGCGCCTCATCCAGCACAAGGGAAAGCAGGTCGTCCTGCTCGACTTCGTGGGCATCCACGACCCCGACGTCGGGCTCCCGCTCATCGACGCCGCGGGCCGGTTCGTGCAGGCGCTCCCCGCGGACGGCTCGGCCCTCAGCTGCACGGACGTGACGGACACCCAGTACGACCGGCGCGTCGTGGAGGCGTTCAAGGTGATGTCCACGGGAAACGGGCCGCACGTGAAGGTGGCGGCCGTGGTGACCAGCTCGTCCATCCATCGCGCCGCGATCAGCATGATCGCGCTCGTCTCGCGCCGGAAGATCGTGTCGTTCGCGACGCGGACCGAGGCGCTCGACTGGCTCGTGTCGCAACCGTAGCGCTCCGGCGCCAGCTCGCGTACCGATGCTCTCGCTGATCCTCCAGGCCGCCGCACCAGTCGTGCGGCAGCTTCACCATGCCTCGCTCATCGAGCGCCTCTGGAAGTACACGGCGCTCGGCGCAACGAGCATCGTGCTCGAGGAGGCCAACCCCATCTGGGGCGGCATCCATGCGAAGCATGGACGGCTCGACCTCGTGGCCGTCATGGTGGCCATCGCGCTCGGCACGTGGGTGGCCTCGCTCGCCCTGTACGGCGTGGGCTACTGGCGCATCGACTGGGTGCGGCGGCGGTTTCCCAGCAAGGAGCGCCTGCTCGACGCCGCGCTCCAGATCGTGCAGCGCAACCCCTGGCGCGCGTCGCTCGCGATCCGCTTCGCGTACTGGCTGCGGCTGCCGCTGCCGATCGCCTGCGGCGCGGCGCGCGTGCCGCTGTCCCTCTACGCGCTGGCGAGCGCCATCAGCTGCGCTGCGTGGTCGGTGGCGTTCACGGGGCTGGGCTACTGGGCGAGCGCGCCGGCGCTCGCGGCGCTCCGGTACACGCGGCGCAACGACGTGCGGCTGGCGCTCGTGGTGCTCGTGCTCATCGCGGTGCTGGTGTACTTCATGCGCCGGCGGCGTCGCTTCGCCGAGCGCACGGCGCACGTCCTCACCGGTGAGGACATCCCCATCATGACGACCGCCGAGCGCGCCACTCCGATCATCCCCTTCCGGAAGATCGACCCGGACAAGCCGTAGTCAGGGCGTGGCGGCGGCCTCGCGCAGCAGGTCCCACGCGCGCGCGAGGTGCCGCTCCTCGGTGCGGATGTTGCCGATGGCCAGCCGCAGCACGTACCGGCCGGACAGCTTGGTGTGTGACAGGTACGCCTCGCCGCTCCCGTTGACGCGATGCAGGATCGCGCTGTTCAGCTGCTCGCACTCGGCCTCGCTCGTGCCCGGCGGCGCGAAGCGGAAGCACACGAGCGAGAACGGCACCGGGGCGCACAGCTCCCACCCCTCCGCCGCCGTCACCCACTGCGCGAACTGCTGCGCGAGCTCGCAGTGCCGCTCCAGCCGCGCCGCGAGCCCTTCGGCGCCGAACGCGCGGATCACCATCCAGAGCTTGAGCGCGCGAAAGCGGCGCCCGAGCTGCACGCCGTAGTCCATCAGGTTCACCACCTCGTCCTGCTCGCGCGTCACCAGGTACTCCGGCACGAGCGAGAAGGCGCGCTTGAGCACGTGCGGATGCCGGGTGTAGAACGCCGAGCAGTCGATGGGGGTGAAGAGCCACTTGTGCGGGTTCACGACGAGCGAATCCGCGAGCTCCACCCCGTCCAGCACGTGCCGGAAGCGCGGCGACACCGCGGCCACCCCGCCGTACGCGCCGTCGATGTGAAGCCACATCCTGGCTGCTGTACAGATCCGTGCGATGGCTTCCACGGGATCGATGCTCGTGGTGCTGGTGGTGCCCACGGTCGCGACGCACGCGAGGGGGAGGTAGCCGGCCGCGACGTCGGCCGCGATGGCCGCCTCGAGCGCATCCGGACGCATGCGGAACTCGGCGTCGCTCGCGATATGCACCACGTTGTCCAGGCCGATGCCGAGCGTGAGGGCGCCCTTGTCGACCGAGGAGTGCGCGTGCTCGGAGCAGTACACGCGAAGCACCGGCAGGTCGGGGCGGCCCGCCATCCCGCGCGACCGGATGGCCAGCTCCGGCTTCGCTTCGCGCGCCGCGGCGAGCGCGAGCATCGTGGAGATGGACGCCGTGTCGTTGATCAACCCGAACCAGCCGGCCTGGAGCCCGAGCAGCTGCCGCAGCCAGTCCAGCGTGAGTTCTTCCAGCTCGGTGGCGGCGGGCGAGGTCTTCCACAGCATCCCGTTCACGTCGAGCGCGGCCGTGAGCAGCTCGCCGAGGATGCCGGGAATGGACGCGGAGATGGAGAAGTAGGCGAAGAAGCCCGGGTGGTTCCAGTGCGTGATGCCCGGCAGGATCTTCGACTCGAAGTCCCGGAGGATGACCTCCAGCCCCTCCCCCGCCGCGGGGGGCGCCGGCGGCAGCGACCGGCGCACGTCACCGGGCGCGAGCGGCGACACCACCGGATACCGCTCGGGGTGCTCGAGATAGGTCGCGATCCAGGCGAGCAGGCGCTGGCCGTGAAGCTCGAGATCGGTGGTGGGGAGGTCGCCGAGAATGGTGTCAGTCATCGCGGAGGGGTACGGCGCGAAGGGAGGAGACAAGTCAACTCAATGAGCCGTGAGCCCAGGCCTGCAGCCTGCAGCTCGAGCCCTGCCTGCATGCTGGCAGCCATTCGCTGCTGGGCAAGTGGCGCAAGCTCATCGCTGTTGGCTCGGGCTGACGGCTCATTGCGTTGCATTCGATGGAGTCGCGCACCGATCACCGCCAGCGGAAGATGCGCAGCGCCACGACGAAGCACCCGATCCCCCACGCGGCCACGATCGCCAGCGATGGCATCACCGCCGCCCAGCCCGCGCCCTGGAGCATCGTGGCGCGCAGGGCGTTGTTCGTCGCCGTGAGCGGCAGCGCCTGGATGAACGGCTGCGCGACCGCCGGGAAGTTCGACGACGAGAAGAACACACCCGACAGCACCCACATGGGCATCATGGCGAGGTTCATCAGCCCGGACACCCCTTCGGTGGTCTTGGCCCGCGAGGCGATGAGCAGGCCGAGGCCGCCGAACGAGAGCGCCGCGATGAAGCACACCGCCAGCAGCTGGAGCAGGGAGCCGCGCACCGGCACGCCGAACAGCAGCATGGAGCAGCCGAGGATCATCCCGACCTCCAGCAGCAGGAAGACGAAGCGCGAGAAGAGGAACGACGCCAGGTACTCCGCGCGCGGCATCGGCGTGGACACGAGGCGCTTCAGGAGGTTGCGTCGTCGCGCCTCCACGATCGCGAAGCCCAGCCCCCAGATGCCGCCCGCCATGATGTTCATCCCGAGCAGGCCCGGCACCACGAAGTCGATGTAGCGCGAGCCCTTCTCCTGCACGCGGCGCTCGGACACGCGCACCGGATCGGTGCGGCCCGCGCCGCGCTGCACCGCCTCGTCCACCGTGAATCGTGCGGAGCGCCCCTCCGGGCGCGTGTCGTCGAACCGGTACTCGATGCCACCGGCCGCGCCGGCGGTGGCGACGAGCGCCACCTCGCCCGTGCGCAGCGCCCGCGCCGCGGTGGTGTCGCTCATTCGCTCCACGCGAAGTGCCGGCGACGCCGCCAGGCGCGTGGCAAGCGAATCTCCGCTCGCGGTACCGGTCACGACGCCGACGACCACGGCGTCGGCGGGCTTGTTCCGGAAGGCGATGCCGAGGCCCACGGCGAGCAGCACCGGGAACACGAAGGTCCAGAACACCGCCTCGGGCTCGCGCAGGAACTCGCGAAAGCGCACCAGGGTGAGCTGCACCAGCGATCGCTGGCGCCAGGGGCGCCGCGCGCTGGTGGCCTCCCGCATCATCGGTTCAGGCATCGCGCAGCTGCCTCCCGGTGAGCGACACGAAGACATCCTCGAGCGTGGCGGAGTGCGTCGCCAGCTCGCCGAGGCGCAGCCCGCGCCGACCGAGCTCGCCGAGCAGCGCCGGCATGGCGCGCGCCAGCTCCACCACCTCGAGGGTCCAGCGGCCATCCTGCTCGCGCGCCGCCTTCACCCCATCCAGCGCCCGCAGCTCGTCCCGGTCCAGCGCGTGCCCGCCCGCGCCGGTCGTGAACTCCACCACGTGCTCGGCGCCGAGCGACGCGATCAGCTCGCGCGGTGATCCGAGCGCGATCACGCGGCCATGGTCCACGATGGCGACCCGGTCACAGAGGCGCTCGGCCTCGTCCATGTAGTGCGTGGTGAGCACGATGCTCCGCCCGCTGGCGCGCAGCTCCACGATCAGGTCCCAGAGCTGGCGGCGCGACTGCGGGTCCAGTCCCGTGGTCGGCTCGTCCAGGAACAGCAGCTCGGGGTCGCCCACGATGGCGCACGCCAGTGCGAGCCGCTGCTTCTGGCCGCCGCTCAGCTTCCCGACGCGCGCGTGCACCTTCTCGCCGAGCTGCACCACGTCGATGACCTCCTGCACGTCGCGGCCGGTCGTGTAGAAGCTGCGAAAGAGCTGCACCGTCTCGCCCACCGTCAGCTTCTCGGCGAGCTGCGTCTCCTGGAGCTGGATGCCGAGGCGCTCGCGCAGCGCGCGCTCGTCGCTCGCCCAGGTCATGCCGAGCACTTCCACCGTCCCGCTGTCGGGAGCCGTGAGCCCCTCGCAGATCTCGATGGTGGTCGTCTTGCCGGCGCCGTTGGGGCCGAGCAGCCCGAAGCACTCGCCGGCGTTGACCGTGAGGTCCAGGCCGTCCACGGCGACCACATCGTCGTAGGCTTTCCGAAGCCCGGCGACGCGCAGGGCGGGAGGTGCGAGTGTCATCACGGAAAGCTAAGGGCGTGGAGGGTGAATGGTGAATCGCGTCGCGGCGCATCCACGGCCCGGCCCCTTTCCCTTTTGGGCGTACGCGAATCATGCGAACCTTCGGAGCGAATTACGCGACCGACAGAAGTGCAACCGCTTCAACGCAGAGGTCGCAGAGGGACACGGAGGGGAGCGCAGGGGACAGCCTCAGTCGGCCCCTGCGCGCCGATCCGTACTCTCGCTCCCCCGAAAATGCCTTGAATTGTTCTGGGGTATGGAGGGCGATCGGCGCATGGGAGCTGGCTCGATGCCGTCTTCTGCGTTCCTCGCAGTTTCCTCTGTGTCCTCTGCGCTGAAACGCCCTTCCCGGAGCATCGCGGCATCTGCTCCGGAGGTTCGCATCATTCGCGTACGCCCAGCAGTCGCGTGCGCCCACCAGGAAAGGCCTGTCAGCGCCGCTGCGCCGTGCGCATCTTGGGGCATGCGCAAAATACTTCTCCTCGTGCTCATGGCTCCGGCCGTCCTGCAGGCCCAGCCCCGCGTCCGCGCACGCGCGCTCGGCGTCGCCCCCGGCATCTTCCAGCCCGGCGCGAACAACGCGATCACCGACGTGGCGGGCGTCCGCGTGGGACAGACGACGATCGTCGCGGGCGACTCGGTCCACACCGGCGTCACCGCGATCCTGCCGCATGGCGGCAACCTCTTCCAGGACCGGGTACCGGCGGCAGTGCACGTCGGCAACGCCTACGGCAAGCTGCTCGGCAGCACGCAGGTGCGCGAGCTCGGCGAGCTGGAGACGCCGATCCTCCTGACCTGCACCCTGTGCGTGTGGCGCGCCGCCGATGCGATGGTCGCCGAGCTGCTCGCGGCGCCGGGCATGGAGCGCGTGGGCTCGATCAACCCGGTGGTGGGCGAGACGAACGACGGCGCGCTGAACGCCATCCGCAGCCGCCCGGTCACGGCCGACGCGGTACGTGCCGCGCTCGCCACCGCGGCCGAGGGACCGGTGGCCGAGGGCAGCGTGGGTGCGGGGGCGGGTACGGTGGCCTTCGAATGGAAGGGGGGGATCGGCACCTCTTCGCGCCGCCTGCCGCGCACGCTCGGCGGCTGGACGGTGGGCGTGCTGGTGCAGAGCAACTTCGGCGGCGTGCTCCAGGTGCTCGGCGCACCGGTTGGACGCGAGCTCGGCCGCTATGCCTTCAAGGGCGACGTGGAGCACGAGCGCGGCGACGGCTCCGTGATGATCGTCGTGGCAACCGACGCGCCCCTCTCCAGCCGCAACCTGGAGCGGCTCGCGGCGCGCGCGATCATGGGGCTCGGGCGCACGGGGTCCAGCGCCTCCAACGGGTCGGGCGACTACGTGATCGCCTTCTCGACGTCGCCCGCGGCGCGCCGCAGCCGCGCACTGATGCGCGTGAGCGCGGATTCCACGCGCCGGGTGCTGGCCGTGGAGGATCTCCCGAACGACGACATGTCCGGACTGTTCCAGGGCGTGGTGGAGGCGACGGAGGAGGCGATCTACAACTCGCTCTTCATGGCCTCAAGCGTCACCGCGCGCGGCCGCACGGTGGAGGCGATCCCGCTGGACCGGGTGCGGGAGATCCTGCGCAAGTACAACGTCGGGGCGCGCTGACGCCTCGTGCGTCCTCCGCGGTGAAAGCTCTTCAACAGCATTTAACCGCGGAGGACGCGGAGGACGCGGAGGACTGCTCAGGGCCGGCGTCCTCCGTTCTTGCCTCACCGGACTCCCTCGCCTCATCCGAGATCGCGAGAGGGCCGGCCACCGCGAGTTTGGAGGGTGCGGGGCTCGGATCTCCGCCCCGCATCCTCCATCAGTTGCGGTGGCCAGCCCTCGTACCATGGTCGCGAGTAAAGGAGCGGCGCCCGCTCGTCGCACGAGGGCGTGGCGGGCCATTTCGGACGG
>JAQBPZ010000318.1 GCA_028287225.1 Gemmatimonadota bacterium | reverse complement strand
GCCCCGGGGGGTAAATTGGGGAACGCCTTACACGGAGACAATCATGGCCGCCACGCTCGAGCCCGTTACACCCGTCAAGGATACCTACCCGATCAACGGGACCGATTACAACGAGTTCTACGTGGGCAACGCGAAGCAGGCGGCCCAGTACTACATGAGCGCGTTCGGGTTCCAGCTGCTCGGCTACCGCGGCCCCGAGACCGGGACGCGCGACCGGGCGAGCTACCTGCTCCAGCAGCAGAAGATCCGCATCGTCCTCACCACCGCCATCACCCCCAAGGCGAGCCCGCTGGCCGCCGAGATCGCCGACCACGTGTTCCGGCACGGCGACGGCGTGAAGGACCTGGCCCTCTGGGTGGACGACGCGCGCTACGCGTACGAGGAGGCGGTGAAGCGCGGCGCGAAGGCGATCCGCGCCCCCGAGGTGCTGAAGGACGACGACGGCGAGGTGGTGGTCGCGGCGATCGGCACGTATGGCGAGACGGTGCATTCGCTGATCGAGCGCCGGAAGTACAAGGGGATGTTCCTCCCCGGCTTCCGCGCCATGACGCCGCACTACGCCCCGCCCGAGGCGGGACTCCTGTATGTCGACCACTGCGTCGGCAACGTGGAGCTGGGGAAGATGGACGTGTGGGTGGACTACTACGCCAGCGTGATGGGCTTCCGGAACCTGCTCACCTTCGACGACGAGGACATCAACACCGAGTACTCGTCGCTGATGAGCAAGGTGATGGCGAACGGGAACGACCGGATCAAGTTCCCGATCAACGAGCCGTCGGTGGGGAAGAAGCGCTCGCAGATCGATGAATATCTCGACTTCTACGGCGGCCCCGGCGTGCAGCACATGGCGCTCGCGACGAACGACATCGTGAAGACCGTCACCGAGCTGCGCTCGCGCGGCGTGGAGTTCCTTTCGACGCCCACGTCGTACTACGACCAGCTCCAGGCGCGCGTCGGCACGATCGACGAGCCGCTCGACGTGCTGCAGGACCTCGGCATCCTCGTGGACCGCGACCCGGACGGCTACCTGCTGCAGATCTTCACGAAGACGGTGCAGGACCGGCCGACCGTGTTCTTCGAGATCATCCAGCGCAAGGGCGCGAAGAGCTTCGGCAAGGGCAACTTCCGCGCGCTGTTCGAGGCGATCGAGCGGGAGCAGGAGAAGCGCGGAAACCTGTAGTCCCGACACTCCCCCGACGCTGCGCGCGGGGCCCTGCGGGATGACATTCACGAGGACGCACGCATGCCGTACTACCACACGCTCGGCCGGATCCCGAAGAAGCGCCACATCGCCTTCCGGAAGCCCGACGGCGGCCTCTACGCCGAGCAGCTCGTCGGCCACGAGGGGTTTACCGGAACATCGGCGCTGCTCTACCACACCTATGCGCCGACGACGGTGAAGTCGGTGCGGCGGGTGAAGGAGCTCAAGTACGAAGCCGACGAGGACACGACGCTCCGCCACCGCCACTTCCGCACGGGGCGCATGACGGCCGGCGGGAGCCCGACGATGGACCGCGTGCCGCTGATGTTCAACAGCGACGTCGCGATGCTCTACGTCGAGCCCACGGAGCAGGACGAGCACTTCTACCGCAACGCGCAGGCGGACGAGGTGGTGTACGTCTCCAAGGGGAAGGGCACCCTCGAGACGCAGTATGGCGACCTTCCCTTTCACGAGGGGGACTACCTCGTCATCCACCGCGGCATCATGCACCGGTACCGGTTCGACAGCGCGGGTGACAAGCCCAAGCTGCTGATCATGGAGGGGAAGGGGCACATCCGCCCCCCCAAGCGCTACCGGAACGAGTACGGCCAGCTCATCGAGGGCGCGCCCTACTCGGAGCGCGACATCCGCATCCCGCGCGAGCTCAGGACGTACGACGAGAAGGGCGACTTCCGGATCCTCGTGAAGCAGTACGACGGAATCAACGAGATCATCCTCGATCACCATCCGCTCGACGTCGTCGGCTGGGACGGGCAGTTCTATCCCTGGGCGTTCAACATCCAGGACTTCGAGCCGATCGTCGGTCGCGTGCACCAGCCGCCACCGGTGCACCAGACCTTCCAGGGCGACGGGTTCGTGATCTGCTCGTTCTGTCCGCGTCCCTTCGACTTCCACCCGGAAGCGATCCCGGCGCCGTACAACCACAGCAACGTGGACTCCGACGAGGTGATCTACTACGCGTCGAGCGAGTTCATGAGCCGCAAGGGCATCGAGTTCGGCTCCATCACGCACCACCCCGACGGCATTCCGCACGGCCCGCATCCGGGGCGCGCCGAGGCCTCCATGGGGGCCAAGGGCACCGATGAATACGCGGTGATGATGGACACCTTCCGGCCGCTCAAGGTCGCGAAGCTCGCGCTCGCGTGCGAGGACCCGTCGTACCATCGCAGCTGGATCGACGCGCAGCACGAGTCGTTCAATCCTCCAACTACCTGACGTGACCATCTCCGCAACCGTGTCGGCGCCCGCGCCGACGATCCTCGAGCCCGCCGACGTCGCACGGACCTTTCCCGACCTCGTTCCCGGCGGGGAGCGGCTGTGGGTGTACCGCTACGTGCATCCCGACACCGGCTGGCGGCTGAGCGTCGCGACGCATGCCGAGCCCGGGTCCGGGATGCTGTCGCTCGGCGGCTTCCGCATCGCGCCGGAGGCGCGGACCTCGTCGCCCGGCTTCGACAGCGACCGCGAGGCGCTGGGCCTCGCCATCGGGATGGAGGAGAAGGTCTACTGGTCGCGGCTCATCCGCGTGGGCGGGCCGCTGGCGCTGCGGCATACGGGCGGCATCGTCGGCGGCAAGTGCGTGCTGCATCCCACCGCGGACGCGCGCGTCGGCCAGCCGCGCGACGCGGAGCTGCTCGACTTCGTGGTCGCCTGCTTCGAGGACGTGGAGGCGCGCGCCGGCTTCCACCTCACCACCGGACAGGACCTCGGCCATGGCACGATGTCCGACGGGCGCACCGGGTCGCTGGACTACCTGAACGCGCGGTTCAAGGGCAGCGTGTGCGCGGACACCTCCAAGCCCACGGGCGAGGGGAACTACCACGTGCTCGCCGGCATGCTGCGGGGGATGGACGTGCCGCTCACCCACGCGACCGTGGGGCTGATCGGGTGCGGCAACATCGGCATGCACGTCGTCCGCCGGCTGCACGAGCAGGGCACGGCGATGCTGGCCGTGGAGGCCAACCCCGCTCGGCGCGACGAGGTCGCGGCGCTCGGCATCCGGACCTTCGCGCCCGAGGACAAGGTGGAGTTCCTCGCCCAGCCGATGGACGCGCTCGTGGTGAACGCGAACGGCGGCACGCTCGATCCGGTCGCCGTCGCGAACATCGCGGCCAACCCGCGGCTCACGGTGATCTGCGGCTCCGAGAACCTCGTCATGCCGGACGAGACGGCGGGAGCCGAGGCGCTTCGCCGCGCGCGGAAGGTCTACAGCCCCACGGAGCTCGGCGGCATGATGGGGTATCTCACCGCCGTGGAGGAATACCTCGCCAGCGTGGAGGGCGTGCCCTTCGACCTCCAGACCCTCTTCGAGGCGGCGAAGCGGCTCGACGTCGCGAGCCACGAGGCCACGCGATACGTGCGCGAGCGCGACTTCGCGGTCGGCTTCGGGGATGCGATGCGGGCGGTGATGACGGGGAATAACGAGTAACGAGTAACGAGTAACGAGTAACGAGTAGGTCGAGGGGCATCCCGGGCGTTTGTCATCCCACGCGCACCGCGCGTTGGGACCTCCCGTCCCGGCGGACGGCCCAGCCGCTCTATCGGGATGCAAGGTCCCGACAGCGGCTGCGCCGCTGTGGGATGACATCCGCTCAGGACGCCCCCGCTACTCGTTACTCGCTACCCCGTTCAGCTCCGCTCGCGGAACTTCGCGATGGCCGCACGGGTGAACTCGGAGAGCACGAGCCGGCCGGACATGCGTGCCCGCTGGGTGAGGAGGTCGTCCCACTCGTCCGTGCCGGACCAGAACACCTGCTTCATGAGGGCCATGGCATCGGGATTGGATGCCGCCAGGGTGCCGGCCAGGGCGTTGATGGCGGCGTCCATCGTGGCGACGTCGTCGTAGACCCGGGCATAGAGCGCGTGCCGCTCCCCCCAGTCCGCGTCGCGCCAGTCGGCGTCCACGGCCATGGCCGCATAGGGGCCGCGGCCGATGCGCCGCTCGATGACGGGTCCCACCACGAAGGGGCCGATGCCGACGGCCAGCTCGCTGAGCTTGGCCGAGGCGGTGCGCACCGCGAAGGTGTAGTCGCCGGCCGCGGCGATGCCCACGCCGCCGCCGGCGGTGCGGCCGTGGACGCGCACCAGGACGAACTTGGGGGCGCGGATCATCGCGAGGATCACGCGCGCGAACCCGCTGAAGAATTCCTCGCCCGACGATTCGTCCCTGATGTCGAGCAGCTCGTCGAACGAGGCGCCGGCGCAGAACGGGCCGGTGCCCTCGCTGCGCAGGACGATGACGCGGGCCGCGGGGTCCCGCCCCACCCAGGTGACGGCGTCGGCCAGCCGCTGGAGGAGGGCGCCCGGCATGGAGTTGCCCTTGGGATGCCCGAACCGGATGGTGCCGATACCGTCCCCGAGGGTGACGGTCACGTCCCCGCCGGCGACGGCCGTGCCGGGGACCGCTGGTCTGGTGATCATGGGAAAAAGGTAAACGGGAAACGGGTGCCGAGTAACGGCGGGCGGGGTATCAGCAGGGGCGGGACCCGGGCGGCGCGAAAGGCGTTCCCCTGACCCGCCGGCGGATTACTCGTTCCTCGCCGGATTTCCCGTTATCTTCCCCCCAGGGACCTCATCTACCGGAGCCGACCATGACGCAGACCCGCACCGCGACGCCCGAGGATCCGGCGAAGGTTGCTGCCTTCGAGGCCCGGATCGCCGCCGTAGAGAGCATCGAGCCCAATGACTGGATGCCCGAGAAGTACCGGCGCCAGCTCGTCCGCATGATGTCGCAGCACGCGCACTCCGAGATCGTCGGGATGCTCCCCGAGGGCAACTGGATCACGCGCGCGCCGAGCCTGCGCCGCAAGATCAGCCTGATCGCCAAGGTGCAGGACGAGGCCGGACACGGGCTCTACATCTACTGCGGCGCGGAGACGCTCGGCGTCGACCGGGCGGAGCTCATCGGGCAGCTGCTCGACGGCACGGCGAAGTACTCGAGCATCTTCAACTACCCGACGCTGTCGTGGGCGGACATCGGGGTGATCGGGTGGTTCGTGGACGGCGCCGCGATCGTCAACCAGACGATCCTCGCGAAGGCGTCGTACGGCCCGTACGCGCGGGCGATGATCCGGGTGTGCAAGGAAGAGAACTTCCACAAGCGCCAGGGCTACGAGATCGTCGCGACGCTCGCGAACGGCACACCAGCCCAGAAGGCGATGGTGCAGGATGCCGTCGACCGCTGGTGGTGGCCCTCGCTCATGATGTTCGGACCCAGCGACACCGACTCGCCGAACACCGCCGAGCTGATTCGCTGGAAGGTGAAGCGCAAGACGAACGACGAGCTGCGCCAGCGCTTCGTGAACCTCACCGTGCCGCAGGCGATGGCGGTGAACCTCACGCTGCCCGATCCCGACATGACGTTCAATGCCGAGACGGAGAACTGGGAGTTCGGCGCGATCGACTGGGACGAATTCAACCAGGTGATCCGCGGCAACGGGCCGTGCAACCGCGAGCGGCTCGAGGCGCGTCGCAAGGCGCACGACGAGGGCGCGTGGGTGCGCGAGGCGGCCAATGCGTATGCCGCCAAGCAGCGCGCGAGCCAGGCGTCGGAGGCGGCGTAGCCCGTGGCGAGCACCATCACGAACCAGGAGCTGGTGAAGGAGCACCCGTCGGCCAGCACGGCGGTGGCCGAGCAGGCGTCGGCGCTGCCGTCCGACGAATGGCCGCTGTGGGAGGTCTTCACGCAGAGCGAGCAGGGCGCGCCGCACGAGCACGCGGGATCGCTGCACGCCGTGGATGCGGGACAGGCGCTGCAGAACGCGCGCGACGTCTACGCCCGGCGCGGCGGGGTGATCTCGCTGTGGGTGGTGCCGGGCGGCGCGATCACCGCGTCCACGCCCGGCGACAGCGGACCGTTCTTCGACCCCGGCGCGGACAAGGCCTATCGCCATCCGCAGTTCTACAAGGTCCCGCGCGGCGTGCGCGGCGTATGACCGGCGGCCCCGCGACGCCGGCGCCGTCCATCGTTCCGGCGCCGCGCCAGGCGCCCGATGCGCTCGTGGAGTACCTCCTGCGCCTGGGCGACGACCGGCTGGTGCTCGGCCACCGCCTGAGCGAATGGTGTGGCCACGGGCCGATCCTCGAGGAGGACATCGCCCTCTCGAACGTGGCGCTCGACCTCCTCGGCCAGGCGACGATGTTCCTCCGCCTGGCGGGACAGGTGGAGGGCAGGGGCCGCGACGAGGACGCGCTGGCGTACTTCCGCGAGGTCGTCGACTTCCGCAACTGCCAGCTCGTGGAGCTGCCGAACGGCGACTTCGGCTTCACCATCGCGCGGCAGTTCCTGTTCGACGTCCACGCGGTGGTGGTGCTCGACGCGCTTTCCCGCAGCGGCAACGCCGAGCTCGCGGCCATTGCGGCGAAGTCGCTCAAGGAGGCGAAGTACCACGTGCGCCACAGCGGCGAGTGGGTGCTGAAGCTCGGCGACGGGACGGCGGAGAGCCACCAGCGGATCCAGCGCGCCTTCGATGCGCTCTGGCGGTTCACCCCCGAGCTGTTCGCGGCGGATGTCGTGGACGCCGCGATGCTGGCGGCCGGTGTCGGCCCCGATCTCGCGGCGCTGCAGGCGGTGTGGGACGGCCTGGTGCGCGACGTCGTGGAGCGCGCGACGCTGTCGCTGCCCCATGCGGCGCCCCCGATCGCCGGCCGCTCCGGACGACAGGGCTCGCACACCGAGGCGCTCGGCCACCTGCTCGCGGAGATGCAGATCGTGGCGCGCTCGCATCCTGGCGCCAAGTGGTAGGCGCCGCGGCGCCGACGCGCGACGCGGTGCTCGCGGTCCTCGACGAGGTGATGGACCCCGAGGTGCCCGTGCTGAGCGTGCGCGAGCTCGGCATCGTGCGCGAGGTGGAGGTCGCTGGCGACGGGGCCGTGACCGTGACCGTGACGCCGACGTACTCGGGCTGTCCGGCGATCCAGGTGATCGAGCAGGACATCCTGTCGGCACTCGAGCAGGCAGGCTACCGCGCGAGCGTGCGCACGACCTACGCGCCCGCATGGACGTCGGACTGGATCGAGTCGGCGGCGCGTGCCAAGCTCAAGGCGTACGGTATCGCCCCGCCCGGTCGCAGCGAGTCGGGGGGCGGGCTGGTGCAACTCATGCGTCATCGGGCCGCGGCGCAGTGCCCGTATTGCGACTCGCGCGACACGGAGCTGCGGAGCGAGTTCGGGTCCACGGCGTGCAAGTCCGTCTGCTGGTGCCGTGCCTGCCGGCAGCCGTTCGAGGAATTCAAGGCGATTTGAGCCGCGCGGCATCGCCCCCTCGAGCGGCGATTGCGTGACGGCGTTCACGACGTCAGGCAGGAGCGCTGAATGGCCGCACATCCGGAACTCGCCGACCGCATCGCCGCACTCGCCCCGCGCCTCGCGGACCACGTGGCGGAGTCGATGCAGGACGACCCCTTCTGGGCCGCCCGATTCGGCGGTGATGGCCAGGTGGTGCTGCGCGAGCAGGCGCTCCAGCATGCCGAACGGCTGGCGCGATCGCTTCGCGTGGGAGACGCCGCCCCGGTCACGGAGCGGATGCGCACCGTGCAGTCCGATGCCATACAGCTGGGCATGACGACGCGGCATCTGGCGCAGGGGAGCCGCCGGCTGCTCGACGCCATTCACGCTGCCGCCGTCCCCGACGCGGGTGCCGCGCGCACGATGATCGATCGCGCGGTGCTCGCGATGCGGTATGTGGACCCGCTCGCCGCCGCCGTGCAGGACGCCTCGCGCCAGCTGGCCGAGGACGCCGTGGTGTCGCTCCGCGGCGTGCACCTTGGCGAGGAGGCGGCCGAGGCGGAGTGGATCGACGCGCTCGAGGTGATGGTGTCCTACCTCGCCGACGCCATCGCACAGCGCCGCCCTGCCATCCTCGGTGACTATGTGCGCTGGCTCGGCGCGTCGGGCCCCCCGTCGCTGCGTCCCGCGGAGCCCGCCGCGATGCTCGGCGCCGTCGCGGGCGCGCTGGACGAGCTGCCCGATGCCGCGCGTCGCGAGGCGGCCGAGTACCTGGCGGCTGCACGTGGGATCGCAGCCTCCCCGGCCTGAGGGGCCGATGTTCGCGCCGTCCATCGACGCCACGCTGCTGCGGGCCGAGCGACGGCTGGTCAAGGCTCTGGAGCTGCGGTCACGGTCGCTGCAGCCGCGCCTGGCGCAGGCCTCGGGACTGTGGAAGGACGCGCCGGTGACCATCACGACCCGCGTGTACGACGGCGACGCCGTGGGCTACATGCGTGTCGCGACGATCGCGGGCACTCAGCTGACACTCGGCAGCCTGCTGGTGTGCGCCCGCCCGAATCGGGGACTGCCGCTCTTCTCCGGCGAGCTCGTCTCCCGTGGCCTCGCGCGGGAGACCGCTGTGACGGTGGACGTGGTGCCGATGACCGATACGGTGGCGCGCGGCGAGTCGCATCCCGCGGCCTTCCAGAAGACCGTGGGGAACGAGCAGCTGGCGGGGGTGCTCGCGGCGTTCGACGCGTCGGTCGACGCCTGGATCACGCTCACCGGCGCGATGCCTCCGTCGCCGGATTCGGCCGACGCGGTCCGCCGCAGGCAGCACGAATACATGGATGCCCGTCGCGCGGATCCCCGGACCCGGTCCCTGCTGGTCGCGATGTTCGGAGCCGCGTGGGCGGATGACTATCTGCGCAGCGTGCTGTTTCCCGCTTGATCCTCGTCCTGTGTGTTCGCTTCATCAGCGGACGTGGCTGGCCACTCAGTCGAGAGGGGAAGACGATCGAACGGAGGGGGCGGAGCAGAAACGGATACTTCCCTCGGGCCGGCCGTGGTGCACCGATCCAGGCCCTGCAGCAACCAAACTCATGGGAGTTTTCGGGGGTGTGGTGCTGTAACCCTCCATGAGG
>JAQBPZ010000315.1 GCA_028287225.1 Gemmatimonadota bacterium | reverse complement strand
GCGCCTGCGCGCGGCGCTGGCGGGCGACGAGCAGGTTCTTCTTGCGCTTCGCCTCCTCGATCTTGTCGTTCAGGTCGCGGAGCGAGTTCTTGAGCTTCTCGGTCTCCAGGCGATGCGTCTCCCAGGTCTGCTCGAGCTGCTGGCCGTGGCCGAGATGCTCGGCGTGGCGCACGAGCGCCTGCTTCGCGAGGTCGTCGCGATTCTCCTGGACGGCGAGCATGGCACGGCTCTCCCAGTCCTTGGCCTGCTTGAACTCGGCGTCGGCCTGGTCGCGCAGGCGCTTCTCGTCGGCGATGGCGGAGGCCACCTGCTGCTTGGCCTTCACGAGCTGGCCGCGCATGTCGACGAGAATCTGCGTCAGCATCTTCTCGGGGTCTTCGGCCCGGGAGATGAGGTCGTTGATATTGGAGCTGAACAGCGCGGAAAGACGGTCGAAGATGCCCATGGGTCAGCGTGCCTCGCGGTACGAGCCGAGCTCGCGCAGGTGCGACGCGAGCGCGAGCGTGATGCTCTCGTAGCTCGCGAGAAATTCCTCGAAGTCGAGGGCCGAGAGCTCGAGGGCCTCGGTAAGGACGATCTGCCGGTCCTGCAGGCCGTACGAGCCATGCAGCAGGTCGGACGCGTTGAGCTCGAGCAGCCGGCGGGTGAGCGTGGAGCACTTCGCGCCGTCGTCGGGCAGCGTCATCACGTCCACGCGGAGGAGGACGACGGGCGGAGAGTAGTTCACGGCGACCGAGAGGTCGCTATCGGGGCTTGGCCGCACGATCCAGAAACCCGGCTCGACCTCGGAGTAGGTCGCGCCCGTCGCTGCGAGTCGTACGAGGAAGCTCTCGATGTCGTCTTTGGTGAGCATCGATACACCTGGCATCTGGTTGCACTTCCATACGAGCCCGGTACGCATGGCGTTTCAGGCCCGCAGCGGCTGGTGGAAGCTACGGGCGGAGATGCGTCGATGGAAGACGATCCGTCGCGGGCTTGGTGACCCGGGGCTTTTCCCATACGCGAATTCTCGCGAATGGGAAGCGAATCGTCGCGACGCCCACCAGAAAGTGTTGATCGCATCAAGTCGCCAGCCGTTCGCGAGAATTCGCGTACGCGCCGAGCCCGGCGACCCGCGCGAACCTGGCGCCTCAGCCGCGCTTGATCTGGACGAGGCGTTCCTTCGCCAGCCGGCGCCCGGTCGGGGTGGCGGCCAGTCCGCCGCCGGCCGTCTCGCGATAGCGGACGTCCATGGTGCGGCCGATCTCGCCCATCACGTCGATGACCTCGTCCACCGGGATCTTGAACTCCACGCCGGCCATGGCCAGCTCGATGCCGGTGAGCGCGATGGCCGAGCCGGTCGCGTTGCGGAAGACGCACGGCAGCTCCACGAGCCCGCCCAGCGGATCACACACCAAGCCGAGCGTGCCCTGCATCGCCAGGGCGGTCGCGTGGCCCACCTGCGACGGGGTGCCGCCGAGCATCTCGGTCGCGGCGCCCGCGGCCATCGCCGCCGCGGCGCCCGTCTCGGCCTGGCATCCGCCTTCCGCGCCCGACAGGGACGCGCGCTCCGCGATCACCGCCCCGATCAGCCCCGCCACCGCGAGCGCGCTCACGAGCGCCTCGTCGGGAATCTTCCGCGCCTCGGCCAGCCCGGTGAGGATGGCGGGGAGCACGCCGGCGCCACCCGCGGTCGGGGCGGCGACGATCACGCCCATCGCCGCGTTCACCTCCTGCACGGCCAGCGCCCGCGCGAGGATGTCGCGGAACGGCGTCCCGGACATCGGGCCGGCGGGCCCGATGCGGAGCTTCGCCGCGTCGCCGCCCACGAGGCCCGAGGCCGAGTAGAGGTCGCCGACCATGCCCTGCGCCACGGCGCCGCGCATCACGTCCAGGGCTCGCTGGAGCGCGGCGCGGATGTCGTCGACCGTCCGGCCCTGGTCGGCCGCCTCGGTCTCGAGCGCGAGCTGCGCGAGGGAGATCTGCTTTGCTTCCGCGTCGCGGATGGCGTCTGCCAGGGACTTGTACATGCCGAATGATACAGCCGAGCTACGCCGGCGTCATGCTCGGCTTCCGGCCCGCAATGGCCGCGATGGCATCCCCCCTGCGCCGTGCAGCTCGTTCCGGATCGCGCACGACCGCGTGCTCCGGTCCACCCCGCTTCCACCAGGAGTGCACCATGCCCAGTCCCGATGCTCGTGAGTCCGCGCGGATCGTCCGCCGCGCGCGCCACGTGGTCCTCCTGCTGCTCGTCGCGGCGTCGTGCGGCCGCTTCCGGAACGAGGATCCGATGGCGACCGATCAGGCGACGATCGTGTTCATCAACCAGTCGCTCGCGCAGGCGGACGTGTACGCGATCGGATCCGGCGGCGGGGAGGCCGTGCGGCTCGGCGTCGTGCTGCCGGGCTCGACGTCCGCGCTGCGCGTGCGGTCCGATCTCCTGCATCGCAGCCCGCTCAACATCGTCGCGCGCCTGCTCGCGGAGTCGTCCTCGCCGCAGTCCGGCCCGGTGTCGCTCGTCGCCGGCGACCGGGTGCAGATCACACTGCAGTCGAACGGACGGACGCTTCAGGTGCTGCCGGCCAGTTGAGCGCCGAGGGTCAGGCGCTGACCTTGTCCAGGCGGAACGCCCAGCGCACCCACGGCAGGTCGCGGATGGCATCGCGAATCTCCTCCGTGGGCTCTTCGTCGATCTCGATCACCATGAACGCGTCGCCGCCGCGCGCTTTCCGCGTGAGGCGGAGCGTCGCGATGTTCAGCCCGTGCTCCGAGAGGATGGTGGCGATGCGGGCCACGGACCCCTTCACGTCCTCGGCGACGAGCACGATCGTGTGGAGGTTGCCGGTGACTTCCACCGGGTAGCCGTCGATCTCGGTGACGAGCACCCGGCCGGCGCCGAGCGACGACCCGGTCATCACCGCGGACCGGTCTCCGCGCTCCAGGGTCAGGCGCACGGTGTTGGGATGCGCGTCGTCGGCCAGGGTGGTCTTCTCGAACCGGTAGGCGAGCCCCTCGCGCTCCGAGATCTCGAGCGCCGTACGGAGCCGCTCGTCGTCGGGGCGGAAGCCCATCAGCCCGCCGACGATCGCCTTGTCGGTGCCGTGCCCTTCACCCGTGCGCGCGAACGAGCCGTGGAGCTCGATGCGCGCGCGCTCCGGCGTGCCGCCGACGAGGCACCGCGCGAGCAGCCCGAGCCGGCACGCCCCTGCCGTGTGCGAAGACGAGGGGCCCACCATGACCGGGCCGATGATGTCGAGAAGGGAGACCATGTGCCGCTACTCCGGTTGGACGCTCATGCTGTCATCCCGCAGGAGCGAGCGCAGCGAGCGAGTGTCGGGACGTGGCGTCCCGTGCCTTGGGCCGGTGTCGATCGCTCGAGCTCCTGGCCCGAGCGGGGTCACCCAGCCTTCCGCCGCTTCGCCGGTGCGTGCTTCGCCAGCATCGGCCGCAGATAATGCCCGGTGTGCGACGCGGCCACCTCGGCCACCTGCTCCGGCGTGCCCTTCGCCACCACCGTGCCGCCGCGCGTGCCGCCCTCGGGACCCAGGTCGATGATCCAGTCCGCCGTCTTGATCACGTCGAGGTTGTGCTCGATGACCAGCACCGTGTTGCCCCGCTCCACCAGCCGGTGCAGCACGTGCAGCAGCACGCGCACGTCCTCGAAGTGCAGGCCCGTCGTGGGCTCGTCGAGGATGTAGAACGTCCGCCCGGTATCTCGCTTGGACAGCTCGGTCGCCAGCTTGATGCGCTGCGCCTCGCCGCCCGAGAGCGTCGTGGCGCTCTGGCCCAGGTGAATGTAGCCGAGGCCGACGTCGTTGAGCGATTCCAGCTTCTGGCGCACGCGCGGCTGGTTCTCGAAGAACGCGAGCGCGTCCTCCACGGTCATCTCGAGCACGTCCGCGATGCTCTGCCCGCGGAAGCGCACCTCGAGCGTCTCGCGGTTGTAGCGCTTGCCCTTGCACACCTCGCACGGCACGTAGACGTCCGGCAGGAAGTGCATCTCGATCTTCACCAGCCCGTCGCCCTGGCACGCCTCGCAGCGCCCGCCCTTCACGTTGAAGCTGAAGCGGCCCGGCCCGTAGCCGCGGATCTTGGCCTCGGGCAGCTCGGCGAACAGCTCGCGGATCGGGGTGAACAGCCCCGTGTACGTGGCCGGGTTGGAGCGCGGCGTGCGACCGATGGGGCTCTGGTCCACGTCGATCACCTTGTCGATGTGCTCGAGCCCCGTGATGCGGTCGTGGAGGCCGGGAATGACGCGCGCGCGGTAGAAGTGGCGCGCGAGCGACTGGTGCAGGATGTCCTCGATCAGCGTGGACTTCCCCGATCCGGACACGCCGGTGATGGCGACGAACAGCCCCAGCGGGATCTCGACGTCCACGTTGCGCAGGTTGTGCTCCCTTGCATTGAAGATGCGGATCGCGCGCTTCTCGTCCGGCGTACGCCGCTCGGCCGGCACCGCGATCTCGAGCTCGCCGCTCAGATACTTCCCGGTGATGGACTGCGGGTTGGCGATGACCTCGTCCACCGTGCCGGACGCGATGATCTCGCCGCCGTGCTTTCCGGCGCCGGGCCCCATGTCGATGAGGTAGTCCGCGGCGCGCATCGTCTCCTCGTCGTGCTCCACCACGATGACCGTGTTGCCAAGGTCGCGCAGCTGCTCGAGCGTCGCGAGCAGCCGCGAGTTGTCGCGCTGGTGCAGGCCGATGGACGGCTCGTCGAGGATGTACAGCACGCCCACGAGCCGCGAGCCGATCTGCGTGGCCAGGCGGATGCGCTGCGCCTCGCCGCCGGAGAGCGATTCCGCCGAGCGGCCGAGCGTGAGGTAGTCCAGCCCCACGTCCACGAGGAACCGCAGGCGCTCGCGCACCTCCTTCAGGATCGGGCCCGCGATCTCCACGTCGAGCCCGTTGGCGCGCCCATCACCGCGCACCGGCACGGTCTCGAAGAACGCGAGCGACTCGGTGATCGCCATCTCGGTGACGGCGCCGATGTTCGTGGCGTGGATGGTGACGGCGAGCGACTCGGGCTTGAGGCGCTGGCCGTGGCAGTCCGAGCACGGAACCGCGAGCATGTACTGCTCGAGCTCCACGCGCACCATGTCGCTCTCGCTCTCCTCGTACCGGCGCTCCACGTTGGCGATGATGCCTTCCCACGTGCCGTCGCCCTTCTTCGACTTCCTGCCGCCGGCGTCGCCGTGAAGCAGCACGTGCTGCACATCCGCGCCGAGCGCGCCCCACGCGGTGTTGAGGTCGAACCCGAACTGCCGCGCGAGCGTGGGCAGCACCACCTTGCGCAGGTAGCCGGTGGGCTCGCCCCAGGGCAGCACGACGCCCTCGAGGATGGAGATGCGCGGGTCGCCGAGCACCAGCTCCTCGCTCACGCGGCGCCGCGTGCCCAGCCCGCCGCAGGTGGGACAGGCGCCGAAGGGCGAGTTGAACGAGAACTGCCGCGGCTCCAGCTCGGGCATCGAGATGCCGCAGACCGCGCAGCCGTACTTCTCGCTGAAGGTTTCCACGGTGCCCAGGTCGGCATTGAAGACCTCCACGAGCCCTTCGGCGAGCTTGAGCGCGGTCTCGATGGAATCCGTGAGCCGGCCGCGATCGTCGGTGCGCACCGCGAGCCGGTCGACGACGACGGAGATGTTGTGATTCTGCCGGCGATTCAGCTTCGGTGGCGACGCCACCTCGATCAGCTCGCCGTCCACGTACGCGCGGATGAAGCCCTGCTTGCGCACCGACTCGAACAGCTCGCGGAACTCGCCCTTCCGGCCCTGGATCAGGGGCGCGCGCACCTCGAGCTTCGTGCCGTCCTTCCAGCCGAGCACGGTCTCGGAGATCTGCGCCGGGCTCTGCCGCTGGACGGGACGTCCGCAGTTCGGACAATGCGGCGTGCCGGCGCGCGCATAGAGCAGACGCAGGTAGTCGTAGATCTCGGTGACCGTGCCCACCGTGGAGCGCGGATTGTGGCCCGCGGTCTTCTGCTCGATGGAGATGGCGGGCGACAGCCCCTCGATGGCGTCGACGTCGGGCTTCTCCATCAGGCCGAGAAACTGGCGCGCGTACGCGGAGAGGGACTCGACGTAGCGTCGCTGCCCCTCGGCGTAGATCGTGTCGAAGGCGAGCGAGGACTTGCCCGAACCTGACAGCCCCGTGATGACCGTGAGGCGGTCCCGGGGGATGGTTACGTCCACGTTGCGCAGGTTGTGCTCGCGTGCGCCGCGGACGATCAATGCGTCTTCTGCCATAACAAGGTAAAATCGCCGAAGTACCGGGGTGAGACAAGCCGGGCACCCACGGCGGGCCCGGCGTCGGCCCGGCGGCCGCGTGATGCCGGCGGATGGGCGTCGCCCCGGTAGCACAACTAGATTACGGCGTGCCGGGCCGCACTTCTCCGCCTGCCCCCTTTGCCCCGCCCCTCCGCCGCCATGCCCCATACCGACGCCATCGTCGTCATGACGACCCTCGCTTCCGCCGACGACGCCGTGAAGCTGGTGCAGACGCTGCTGGAGCGCCGGCTCATCGCCTGCGGCTCGGTGCTGCCCGGCGCGCGCTCGCTGTATCGGTGGCAGGGAAAGATTGCCGATGAGCAGGAGGCGATCGTCTTCCTCAAGACCCGGTCGGCGCGCCTGGAGACGCTGCAGCTCGCCTTCGCGGAGCTGCACCCCTACAAGGTGCCGGAGCTGCTGGCGCTGCCCGTGACCGCGGGCAACGCGAAGTATCTGGAATGGATCAACGGCGAAACGACCCTCGCGCTCGCCTGAGTCACGTGATGGAGAAGAATCCGAGCATGTCCCAACGCAACACGCCCAGCGCCGCCGACCTCGCGCCCTCGTCCTCGCCGGCTGCCCCGGACCGGACCTCGTCCGACGAGCAGCTTCCCCTCGCCGCCGAGGCGAAGCCGGCCGACCGGGGGTCCGACGCGCTCCAGCAGGCGCGGCAATCGATGGCCGCCGGCGAGCTCGGCGCCGCGATGGCCACGCTGCGCGCGCTGATCTCGCGCGAGCCGAAGAACCCGCAGGCGCGCGCGGCGCTCGCCGAGCTGCTCGAGAAGAAGGGCGACGTGGAGGGCGCGCTCGGCGAGCTCGGACGGGCGCTCGAGTCGGCGCCCGACGACGTGACCATCCTGTGCGCCCGCGCCGCGGTGTTCACGGCGCGCGGCCGCTACGACCAGGCCGAGCTCGACCTCCGGCGCGCGGCCCGCGCCGACGAATCGAGCGCCGAGGTGCAGATCCAGCTCGGAGTGCTCTTCTGCAAGCGCGCACGGTGGCGCGAGGCCATCGAGCCGCTGCGCGCCGCGGTGGAGCGCGATCCGCAGCGCGCCGCGGCCCTGTACTACCTGGGCGACGCCTACAACCACATCGACGACCTCCCCGCCGCGCTCAGCGCCTACGAGGGCGCGGCGACGCTGGAACCGAAGAACCTCCGCGCCCTCAAGGGGATCGGCGTGGTGCTGGACCGCCTCGGCCGTCCCGCCGAAGCGGCCGCCGCGTACCAGCGCGCACGTCAGGCCCAGCGCCCGTGATCGAGGTTCGCGTCGAGGACCTGGCATTCTATGAGGGCGACGCGATCATCCGGCCGGCCACTGCGGTGCTCGGCGCCACGACGCCCCTGCTGCGCCGGCTGGAGCTCGCCGGCGGCGCGGCGCTGCTCAAGCAGCTCACCGTGAACGAGCCGCTCGCCGTGGGCTCCGCGGTGGTCACGAGCGCCGGCGACCTGCCGGTGAGCCTCATGGTCCACGCGATCATCAGCAGCACCACCGAGCCCGTGACGCGCGACGGCGTGCGGCGCGCCTTTCGCAGCGCCCTGGAGCGCGCGAGCGCGTGGCAGATCGCGCGCGTCGCCATTCCGCCCATCGGGCTCGGCGCCGGCAACCTGGACCTGGAGTCGAGCGCCGAGCTGATGGCCGACGAGCTCACGCGCCACACCCGGACGTCGGCGTTCCCGGTGCGCGTGACGATCGTGGCGGAGACCGAGGATGAAGCGGCGGTGCTCGACTTCGCCATCTCGCGGTGGGCCGCGTGAGCCAGCGGCCGGGCCGCCGGCGCACCATCGGCATCGCGATCCTCGTGCTCTGGCTCGGAGGCCTCGGCATGCTCGCGCGGCGCGAGCTGTTCCGCCCGCACACCGACCAGCTCACCGAAGCCGGCATGCGGGTCACGCCGAGCGCGTCGTTCTACGCGGTGCTCCAGCAGGGACGGCAGATCGGCTTCGCGTCGTCCACCATCGACACCGCCGACGGCGGCATCAATGTGCGCGACTACCTCGTGGCGGACCTCGCGGTGGGCGGCTCGATGCACCGTGCGACGGCGCGCACCGATGTGCGCCTGACGCGCACGCTGCGGGTGCTGCGGTTCACGGTGAACGTCGACGCGGATCTCTCGCCCATCAAGGCGTCGGGCACGATCACCGGCGATACCCTGCTGCTGCTCGTGGTGCAGGGCGCCGCGAACCAGCCCGCCGACACGCAGCGCATCCGGCTCGCCGGTCCGGTGCTGCTTCCCACGCTCGTGCCGCTCGCCGTGGCCCTCGGCGAACGTCCGAAAGCCGGTGCGTCGTACACGCTGCCGGTGTTCGATCCCATCGCCATGGCGGCGAAGGACGTGCGCGTGAGCGTGCAGGCCGAGAGCGTGTTCGTGCTCCAGGACAGCAGCGTGCTGGACCGCGCCGCGTCGCGCTGGGTCGGCGCGCGGCCGGATACCGTGCGCGCCTGGCGGCTGGCCACCGGGACCCAGGGAGCGAGCGGCTTCTCGGGCTGGGTGGACGAGCAGGGCCGGGTCGTGTCGGCCACGCAGGTGCTCGGCCTCACCCTGGAGCGGCGTCCCTACGAGGTGGCGTTCGAGAACTGGAAGGCCGATGCGCTCGCGCGCGGAGCGGTGTCGGCCGACCGCGACATCTACGAGGTGTCGGCCATCAGTGCCGGCAAGGCGCTCCGGAAGAATCTCTCGCGGCTGACGCTCAGGCTCACGGGGGCGAACCTCGCCGACATGGACGTGAAGGGCTACCGGCAGCGGCTGCTCGGCGACACGCTCACGATCACCCGCGAGGCGCCGCCGGCGCTCGTGGCCGCGTATCGCCTGCCGGACGGGGCGAAGGCCGGCGTCATGAGCGTCTTCCTGGATGCCGAGCCGTTGCTGGAAGTGGAGAACCCGCAGATCGTCGCGCTCGCCCGGCGGCTCCGCGGTGCCGAGACCGACCCGCGCGTGGTCGCGGAGCGGATCAACCGCTGGGTGTACGACTCGCTGGAGAAGAAGATCACCATCGGGGTGCCGAGCGCGCTCGGCACCCTGCGCAGCCGGTCCGGCGACTGCAACGAGCACGCACAGCTGTACGTGGCGCTGGCGCGCGCCGCCGGCATCCCCGCGCGCGTGGCGGCCGGCCTCGCCTACATGGACGGGAAGTTTTACTACCACGCCTGGCCGGAAGTCTGGCTAGAGCGGTTCGTGGCCGTCGATCCCACCTTCGGGCAGTTCCCCGCCGACGCGTCGCACCTGCGGTTCACCGTGGGTGGACTCGGCCGCCAGGCGGAGCTCCTCCGCCTGATGGGTACCCTGAAGATCGACGTCCTCTCCGCTCGCTAGCGCACCCGCGTCGTCCCGAGCGCGAAGGGCCCGCACCGCGTGCAGGTCCTTCGCAGCGCCCGGAACGACGACTCCGACCAGATGTCATTCTCACATCGGCATTTCGCATGATCAGCCTGCGCCGCCTCACGAAGCGCTACGGCAGCTTCACGGCCGTCGACGCCATCGACCTCGAGGTTCCCCGCGGGGAGCTGTTCGGGTTCCTCGGCCCCAACGGGGCCGGCAAGACGACGACGCTCCGGATGATCGCCGGCATCCTCAAGCCGAGCGGCGGGGCCATCTCGATCGCCGGCGTCGATCTGGCCGCCGATCCGATCGGGGCCAAGATGAAGCTCGGCTTCATCCCCGACCGCCCGTTCATCTACGAGAAGCTCACCGGCTCGGAGTTCCTGCGGTTCGTCGCGGGGCTGTACGATCAGGAAGGCACCGAGGTGGAGCACCGGGCGCGCGAGCTGCTGGCGCTGTTCGACCTGGAGGAGTGGCGCGACGAGCTGGTGGAGAGCTACAGCCACGGCATGCGCCAGAAGCTCATCATCTCCAGCGCCTTCGTGCATCGCCCGGAGGTCATCGTGGTGGACGAGCCGATGGTGGGGCTCGACCCCAAGGCGGCGCGCATCCTGAAGGACCTGTTCCGCGAGTACACGCACCGCGGGCACACCATCATGATGAGCACGCACACCCTGGAGGTGGCCGAGACGCTGTGCGACCGCGTCGCGATCATCGCGAAGGGCACGATCCGCGCGTGCGGCACGATGGCCGAGCTGCGCGACAGCGCCGACGCCGGGACCCAGGGGCTGGAGCAGATCTTCCTCAAGCTCACCGGCGAGAACGCCGCCCGGGAGCTGGTGGACGTGCTCGATGCCTGATGGTGCCGCGCCGGACGTGACGGCGAGCGGCGCGCGCCCCGACCCGTCCATCGTGCTGCTCCTCTCGCCCAAGTGGCTCACCGCGCGGGCGCGGGCGATGGCCAACGAGCGCGGGCGCACCGCGCGCTTCACGATGCTCGCGGTGATCGGCCTGGGGTTCTGGGCGTTCATCTTCACGCTGCTCTACAAGCTGCTGGTCTACTTCCGCAGCGTGCCGGACCTCGGGCCCTTCCTGGCGGGCAAGCTCCTCGGGCTGATCCTCATCGGCTTCTTCTCGCTGCTGCTGCTCTCCAACATCATCACCGCGCTGTCGAGCTTCTTTCTCGCGCGCGACCTGGACCTGCTGGTCGCGGCGCCGGTGGACTGGCTGGCGCTGTACGGGGCCAAGCTGCTGGAGACCGGAGTGAACGCGAGCTGGATGGTGGTGCTGATGGCGGTGCCGATGTTCGCGGCGTTCGGCGTGGCGTACCATGGCGGCCCGCTCTTCCCGCTCATCGTGCTCGGCGTGTTCATCCCCTTCCTCGTGGTGCCGGCGGTGATCGGCACCGCGATCACGCTGATCCTGGTGAACGTGTTCCCGGCGCGGCGCACGCGCGACATCCTGAGCGTCATCGCCGTGCTCGCGGCCGGTGGCATCGTGCTCCTGTTCCGCATCGTGCGTCCCGAGCGGCTCGCGCGGCCCGAGGGGTTCCGGTCGCTGGTGGAGTTCGTCACGATCCTGCGCACGCCCACGTCGCCTTTCCTGCCGAGCGAGTGGGTGCAGAAGTGCGTGCTCGGCTGGCTCAACCACCGGCCCGACTTCCTGCCGGCGTACCTGCTGTGGAGCACGGCGGCGGCGGCGTTCGTGCTCGGCGCGCTGCTGCACCGGAGCCTGTTCGCCGCGGGGTTCAGCAAGGCGCAGGAGAGCGGCCAGCGCTGGGCCCGCAGCTCGCCGGCGAGCCGCCTGTTCGGGCGGATGCTTCGCCCGCTCGGCATCCTGCGTCGCGAGCTGGTGCTCAAGGAGCTTCGGCTGTTCTTCCGGGACACCACGCAGTGGTCGCAGCTCATCCTGCTGAGCGTGCTGGTGGTGGTCTACGTGTTCAACATCAAGTACCTGCCGCTCAAGGGCGAGGGAATCACCTTCTTCCTGGTGAACGTGATCCCCTTCCTGAACCTGGTGCTCGCGGGCTTCGTGCTCGCGTCGGTAGCGGCGCGATTCATCTTTCCCAGCGTGAGCCTCGAGGGCCGCACCCTCTGGCTGCTGCGCTCCAGCCCGATGCCGGTGAAGGACCTGCTGTGGGCCAAGTTCTGGGTGGGAACGACGCCGCTGCTGGCGCTCGCGCTGGGCATCGTGGGAGTGACGAACGCGCTGCTGCAGGTGAGCGACTTCATGTTCGCGGTATCCGTCATGACCATCACCTTCATGACGCTCGCGCTCTGCGGCATGGCCCTCGGCTTCGGCACCCTGTTCCCCCAGTTCGAGACGGAGAACGCGGCCCAGATCCCCACGTCGTTCGGCGGGCTCGTGTTCATGATCGCGTCGGTGGGGCTCATCGCCGGCGTCGTGACGCTGGAAGCGCGCCCGGTCTACGGCTACCTCTCGTCGCGCTTCTACGGCACGCCCTCCAACCCAACCGAGATGTGGTTCGGGTTCGGCGCGGCGGTCCTGCTGTGCGTGGCGGCGACCATCATCCCGATCCGCATCGCGAAGACGCGACTGGAGGCGGTGGAGCGGTAAGCGGCGCGGCCGTGGCGTGATCGGTGAGGGGGCTGGATCGTCTCCGGGCACCGGTCGCGACGTCACGCCGAACTGCGGTGGTCCAACCTGCCAGAGCGCCAGGGAGACAGATGAAGGGATTGATGGTGCGGCTCCTGAGCATCCTCGTCGTCGTGCTCATCGTCCGCCTGATATGGCACGAGACCAGGCGGGACGCATCTCCGACCCGCGCGTGCCTCGGCGGCCGACTCGGGACGGAAGGGCGGCAGATGGCGTTCGAGCAGGGGCTGGAGGTCGACCTTCAGCGCGACTGCATCCTCGAGCCGCTGGTGTCGCGCGCGCCCGATGGGGTCGCGGACAATTCGTCCGCGTCGCGCACGGCCCCTGCCGCACCCGCCCCGGACGCTCCCGAGTCGCGCACGCTGACGGTGGCGCGCACGGGCGTCGCGACCGCGATCCACGACGCCAGCGGGAAGTGGCCGGTGCCCGTGCCGCCCGCAACCCTCTTCGTCCCCGTCGACCTGGCGAACGCACGCGGTGCGACGCTGCCCGCGTTCGTGACCCCCGACCCGAGGGATGGACGGCGGCATCCGGCCATCGTCTGGATCAAGGGGGGGAACAGCAGCCCCCTCGACGACTTCTGGACGCCGGGCTCCGAGGCGGCCGACGAGAACGTGAGCGCATTCCGCAAGGCGGGCGTCGTCGTGATGTTCCCCTCGCTGCGCGGCGGCCATCCCGGCAGCGGCGACCGCGAGTATTTCTTCGGCGAGGCCGACGATGTGCTCGCGGCGGCCGACCGGCTCGCACGGCTGCCGTACGTCGATCCGGAGCGCATCTACCTCGGCGGGCACAGCACCGGGGGCACGCTCGTGCTGCTCACGTCGGAGCAGAGCGCGCGGTTCCGCGCGGTGTTCGCCTTCGGCCCCGTGGCGCGCATCGAGCGGTACCCCACCCCGATGGTGCCCCCCGAGCTCGGCCGGCTGCCGGAGATGGAGCGTCGGCTGCGCTCGCCGATCGGGTGGCTCCATGGCATCGCCAGCCCCACGTACATCATCGAGGGGCGCGAGAGCCCGAACGTCGGCGACGCCGAAGAGATGTGCGCCCGTTCACCGAAGGTCACCTGCCTCCTGATTCCGGGCGCCGACCACTTCAGCGTGCTGTCGCGAGTCACGACTGTCGTCGCGGCGCGGATGTCGATCGGGCAGGACGTGGAGCGCGGTCTCCGCATCGAGGACTTTCCCGCCATCGCCGGCCGGCCGGACTGACGGTCGGGGTTCCACCTGGTGCTCGGACGCTTGCTCTTGCCCGGAGAGGCTCGTATCTCATAGCGGCACTGGCGCCGCGCCCGCGCCGGCCGCGCCGGTGGGCTCCCCCGACCCCTTCCGCATGACGCCCGTGGACTCCTACGACGCGCTCGCCGCGTCGATCGAACGCTCGCTGCGCTCGGAGCTCGGTCCGGCGGATTCCGGGACGCAGCTGCCGGTGTCCATCGAGCACCGGTTGCACGAGGAGGCGCGGACGGGGGAGCTGGGGCTCGCATGGATCCGCACCGGGATCGCCGCCATCAGCGTGGGCCTCTCGCTGTGGAGCGTCTTCTTTCCGCGCATCGCGAACTCCGACGAGCGGGCGAACGGGCTGGCATTTCGCGCGCTCTGGCTCGTGCTCTCGGTGATCCTGCTGCTCGCCCTGCGCCGAGGCTGGTACCGGCTCTGGCTGCGACGCATCGTTCCCCTCGCGGATGGGGCGATGATCCTCGGCGGCTTCGTGCTGCTGTGGGGGGTGCCGCGCGGCGGCGTCTCCATCGTGCCACCGGCAGCCGTCGGCTACATCGGGGTGCTGTGCGGCTACCTCGCGGTCTCCGGCGCGATGCGCCTCTCCCACTCGGCCGCGCAGCTCAGCGCGGCGCTCGGCGTGGCCGTGTTCGCACTCGCCGCGGCGGCGGCACGGCTTCCACTGATTCCGAGCCTCGGCATCATCTTCACCCTCGTGCTGCTGGGCGCGCTGGGCACGAGCGCGACGCGGCTCGTCCGTCGCGTGGTGACGCACGAGGTGGGGCGCGTGGAGCTGTCGCAGCGCTACGCCACGGCGCGCGAGGCGATCGATGCGCGCGAGGAGGTGCTGAAGATCGTCTCGCACGACCTGCGCAATCCGCTGAGCACCATCGCGATGAGCGCGGACCTGATGCTCGAGATGGAGATGTCGGGCGAGCAGCGCGCGAAGCAGCTGGCCGTCATCAAGCGCGCCGGCGAGCGGATGAACCGGCTGATCCAGGACCTGCTCGACGTCGCCAAGCTGGAGGCGGGCCGCATGTCGGTGGTGCGCCGTCCGGTGGACGTGCCCGCGCTGCTCGCGGAGGCGCGGGACCTCCTCGCTCCGCTGGCGGCCGACAAGTCCATCTCGCTCGAGACGCGGACCGACGACGGGCTGCCCGAGCTGCATGCCGACGCCGACCGCGCGCAGCAGGCCATCGGCAACCTGGTGGGCAACGCGATCAAGTTCACGCCGAAGGGCGGGCGGATCCGCGTGCGTGCGGAAGCGTCGGGAACGGGAATCCGCTTCTCGGTCGCCGATACCGGTTCGGGGATTCCGCCCGAGCAGCTTGCGCAGATCTTCGGGCGCTTCTGGCAGGCCGACCGGGCCGACCGCCGTGGCATCGGGCTTGGCCTGGCGATCACCAAGGCGATCGTCGAAGCGCACGGCGGGCGGATCTGGGTGGAGAGTCGGGTGAACGAAGGGACGACGTTCTACTTCACGCTGGGCTCGGGCACCCCGTCCGGAGACGGGCTGCCGGCCGTGACGAAGACCGCGGAGCGACGGGCGACGATCGCGTGAGCGTGTGATCGCATGTGCTCCTCTTGGTCGGCGGTTCGCCGGCCGGCGAGTCGGCGTTCACGGTCGCAGCGGGCTACTCCTCCGGCGGCCACGTGGTCGTGCAACAGCCTTCATTGCACGAGAACCAGGGAGTGGCGTTGATCTCGGTGGGCGGGGGGGGACCGTGATGCAGCGACTTCGTCTTGTGTGAGCCAGAACCTCTCCCGCCCAGCAGTTTGTCAGGAATGCTATCCTGTCGGGCAGGCATATTGCACGTCGCGAAATCGGCCTGCGGATAGTCCCGCTTCCTGTGGGTCGTGTCGCCACCATGTGTCGTGGGCGGACACGGCGTCAGCCCCGAGGCCGTGGTGTCGATCCGCACGAACACGTCAGGTATGACCGGGGTCACGCCCTGCTTGTACGTGACGGTTGCGATCTTGAGCCCCGCTGTCCCTGACTTCCTGGGTTGCACCACGAAGAAGAGGTCCGAAGGAGGCGACTCGTCGCCGGCAACGTGTGTGATTGAATCCCGGAACAGGCCGACGTTTCTCATGATGCCGATCACGACGCCGAAGGGCGTCGCGCTGCTGTCTCCGGTCACGGCGATGGAGTTCGCGTCCCCGAGCGCCTCGATCTGCACTCTTGCCGCCGGTGTGCCGTTCATGCACTCGGCGTGCTTCTTCGAGCACACTCGCTCACGTTCCCAGCCGAAGCTGCTGACGCTGTTCTTCAAGTTGTAAAGATCGGACCCGTTGTACTGCTCGAGCGGCTTCGTGAGCTGGCCCACGTAGGGTTTGCCCGGCACGTGCTTCACCGGCTTCCCGTTCTTGATCGGTCCCGGCCCCTTGCCGTACTGCATCGCGGAGGGCCTCCCCGGGTGGACGGTCGCGGATTGCCCCCGCGATGGAGTCGCATTCACTCCCAGCGTGAAGATGGTCGCGACCAGGATCATCTGTCGCGACAGCGGAGACTCGTGCCTGTGCAGTTTCATTTCTCCTCGTGGGTGGGGGGGTGTGCACCTGCGAATCCGCCGAGCGACGGCCGGGGTCGTGTAGGGCATCAGGACGACAGGGCAGCCATTCGCCGCAGGACTGGCTGGAGGGAGGCAGACGCTCCGCGCCAGAGCGCCATCAGGTTGCGAGCGTACCGGCGCGCGGTGGTCGAATCCCCAGCCGCCGCCGCAAGCTCCGCGCGAAGTGCCATCGCACGGCCAAGCGCGAAGGCACCAGGGACGTTGTCGAGCAGATGCGTGTTCAATGTGGGCAAGGCAGTCAGCGGGAGGTCCAGGTACTGCGACGCGGCGGCGGTGTCTCCGAGCATCAGGAGCAGGGTCGCCTCCTGAAAGGTGAAATCGAACGTCACGTCGCCTGGGCGCAGGCCCGCGCGAGCGGCTCGCCGCAACGCGAAGGTACTGCGAAGGCCTCGCGTATCTCCTGCGGCGAACTGCTGCTGCATGCGCAGCAGCGAATTGTCTCCCGGATATGCCAGCGTCGCTCTCGCGCCGAGACACGGCACCGCGAGACTCACGGGGCGGCTCAGCAGTGCGCGACGCAATTCTGCCCGCTGGTCGCCAGGTGCATACTGCGTGATCATCCTGTCGATCTCGCCGACGTACGCTCCCAGGGAATCGGTGCACGCCCCCGCCGCGGCTGTGGCGAGAAAGGTCCCGGCGACACCGATCAATGCGGCAGGTGCGGGATATCGCGAGCCGAACGCAGCCTGCGGATCCGCGCGAGCCGAGACGGCCAGCAGCTCGCCACTCCGCTCGATGTTCCCCACCAGGGCGGCGACACCCGCCAGCAACTCGGCGCGGTCCGGAGTCGGATCGGGGTTTGCGCGGAGAAGGGAGTCGGCAGCGCCGCGTGCCGCGTCGAACTGGCCGGACTTCACGAGCAGGCGAACCTCGCTGACGGCCAGAGCGACGCCGAGTTGCGAGGTGTCACTCAAGGAGCGCGCGCGCCGAATCAGCGTCAGTGCACTGACGTCACCGCGGCTCTCCTTCACACGCGCCAGCGCGGCAAGCGCCTCGGGGTTGCGCGGGGCGCGCCGGATCCACTCTTCGTATGACGAGAGCAATCGTTGCGAGTTCCGTTGCAGGGCCTGACTCAACCGTGTCGGGTCGCTGCCGAAGCCCTGCAAGACGTCAGAGGCGAGGTAGGGAATGAAGGCGACCGTGTCCCCGATGAGCTGTGGTGACGAGTAGAATACGCCGCTCCGGGAAGCGAGCCCCCTGCCTTGGCGCTTCACGGCCGGTTCGGTGTACAGCATCCCGCCCAGCATCCGGTAGGCGAATGCCGGCGCAGACGTCGTGTGCGCGAGAGCACTATCGAACGCGGCCGTCGCGCTCGCCCAACTGCTGCGGAAGGCCCATCCTGACGGGCTCGCGGTGGAAGTCAGGACGGCATCGTCGAAGGCCTGGCACGCACCAAGTCCGTACCAGGACAGGTCTTCCTTCGGCGAGGCGGCGTGCAGCGCGTGAAAGGCTGCGCATGCCTCGGGAAAGCGACGGCTGCCCAGGGCGGCGAGGCCTTCAGCGAGCAGGGAGTCGTGGCGCGTCAGTCCACCAGCGAGGGAGAGCGCACGACCTCCCTCCTCACCCCATTCCCTGGTGGCGGTCGGCCGCTGCCACAGCGCTACCTGCGCCAACCACAGGTGCGCCCGCGCGAACGCGGGATCGAGCGCCACCGCGTGACGGAACTCCCGCTCCGCCCCGTCCAGCGCCCAGGCTCGCCGCAGGCTGTCTCCCCGCGTGAATGCCCGCCACGCCGCCATGCGCGTGGTGCCCGGTCGCACGTCGTCGCTCTCATCCTCGCCGTCCGACGTGCGAAGGAGCGCTGCGGCGAGCTGTCGGTAGGGGCCCGCACCGCTGCGTGGTTCATCGGCGACCCGGATCGCCTGCTGGCGCACCGGCTCGCCTGAGGCGTCCGTCAACGTGGCGCGGATCTCCACCGAGTCGCCCATCGGGGCGACGCTCATCGAGAGCAGTCGCGCCGCGCCGCCGCGCCGTGCGATGCGCCTCGCCTCGGCCGCGTCCACGCCCCCCGTGGTGCCCACTGGCGGCTCGACGACCCGCAGGTCGCGCCACTCCATCAGCGCCGACATCACACGCTGCCGCGCGACCGCGGCGGTGATGCGCTGGCCCCCGCTCCCCTCCGCCGGCAGCACCACCACGCGGCTGGAATCGAGCGGGACGCGCGACAGCTGCACGCGCTCGGCGATCCTCGGCGCGGCCACCAGGAGCGCCGCGACAGCCGTCGCGACGGCGGCGAGCGGCACCCACGCCCGCCTTGGCGCGATGACGGGCACCGAGAGCGGCGTGCCGGCTCGGGAGGCGTCGAGCGCATGCGCGAACTCCCCCGCCGTACGGAACCGGTCCGCCGGCACCTTCGCGAGCGCGCGCTGCACCGCCGCGTCCATTCCCGGTGGACAGGTCGCGCGCTCGCCGCACAGCGACGGCGGCGTGCGCGTCGCATGCGCCGCGAGCAGCGCGCCCGCCGTCGCGCCACGGAAGGGCGGCATGCCGGCCACCATCTCGAAGAACACGCAGCCGAGGCTGTAGATGTCCGTGCGCGCGTCGATCGCGTGGTCCGCCGCCGCCTGCTCGGGACTCATGTACACCGGCGTGCCGACCGCCATCCCCGTCGCCGTAAACGGCATGCTGCTCGCCGAGTAGACCGCCAGCGCCAGCCCGAAGTCGGCGATCATCGCCTGGTCGCCCACGAGGAGGATGTTCTCCGGCTTGATGTCGCGATGCACGATCCCGTGCGCGTGCGCGTAGTCGAGCCCCGCGGCAATCTGGCGCGTGAGGTCCACCGCCTGCTCGATCCCGAGCTGCCGCTCGTGGTCGATGCGCTGTCGCAGCGATTCACCCTGCACGTAGGGCATCACGTAGCAGCGCACCCGGTCCACCGCGATCGAGTCGTGCAGCGGCAGGATGTTGGGGTGCGACAGCTGGGCCGCGGTGCGGATCTCGCGCAGGAACCGCTCGGCGCCGACGCTCGTCACCATCTCGGGGGGCAGCACCTTGATGGCGACGTGCCGGTCGTGCTTGGTGTCACGCGCGAGGTAGACGACCGCCATCCCACCGCGGCCGAGCTCCCGCTCGATCTCGTAGCGGCCCTCGAGCGCCGCGTGCAGGTCGTCGAGGACATCCATGCCGGCCCCCCTCCCCATGAGACGGAGGACAATAGCCCCTCCGGGGAGCGTTGGATAGGAGCGTCGAGTGCGGAGCTCCCCATCGAAGTGGCTGCCGGCCTCCACCCTGCGCCCGGAACAGCTGCGCAGATCTTGCACGTTTTCGTGAAGGTGGCCGGCCGCGCCGGCCGCTGGCGCTCCCGACATTTTCGCTCAAGGAGGTTCACGTGAAGACTCTGAACGTGGCAATGCTCGCCCTCGCTCTCGGTGCCGGCTCGCTGTCGGCGCAGTCCACGGTGACCGCCGATGCCAGGGCGGCACACAAGGAGGCGAAGACCGCCGAGAAGCTCGCGGACAAGGCAGCCAGCACGGCGGCGAAGGCGCACAAGGACGCGCTGCGCGCAAACGCGGAATCGCACGCCGCCATGGCCGATTCCGGCGCGAGGGCGCACACGCGTGTCGCGACGCGCAACCGCACGCGAACCAGGACCCGCACCAGGACGGGCACGACCCGCGGCATGGCCCATGGCACCACCTCGGGCGACAGCGCGATGAGCCACGGCATGTCGCGCGACAGCATGAGCCAGCGCGGCATGTCACACGACAGCGCGATGAATCACGGCGCGATGGTCCGCGGCACGACGCGGATGCAGGCTGGCGACAGCACGCATCATGGCGCCATGGTGAAGGCGACGGCCCGCCCCCGGACGCCCACCGCGGGCACCACCACGCCGCCCAGGCCATAGCGTCACACCGGCGTCCCGGGGCAGTGGCGC
>JAQBPZ010000278.1 GCA_028287225.1 Gemmatimonadota bacterium | reverse complement strand
GACGCGGACACGCTCGCCTCCACCGCCGCGTCCACGGCGGCGTTGGCCGGCACCGCCTTCGACGAGAGGTGCGGGGTGGCCGGACGTTCGGCGTCGGCCAGCAGCTCGCGCGTGCGGCGCAGCTCCGTCTCGAGCTCCGCGTGGCGCCTCACGAGCGCGTCGATGCGCTCGTCGGCGGCGCGCGCGGTGGCCTCCCACGCTTCCGCGGAGAGCTCGCCCACGTGCGCACGCAGCTCCGCCTCGGCGCGCTCGTCGCGCGCATGCTGCTGTTCCTCGTGCAGCGACGCGAGCTGCGTCGTGAGGCGCTTGAGCTCGCCACGCAGCGCCTCCACGTGCGTCACGAGCTGGGCGACGACGCCCTCGAGGCGCGTGGTATAGTCCGCGTGCACGCGGGCGAACACGCGCGGCGGCGTGGTGTCACGCCGCGCCTCGAGCCCCGCGAGCCAGCTGTCGTACCGGCGGCGCTCGTCCATCAGCCCGCTCACCGCGGTGAGCGCCGTGGGCGGTGTCTCGTCCGCCGCCCGGACGGGACCAGCGTCGGTCGTCTCTGCCTTCTTGCTCATCGTCCTTCCCCCGCATCGGTTCCCCAGCCGGCCCTCGTACGCCGCCCGCCTTCAAGATAACGCTGGAGAGGCGGGCGTCCATGCGACGCGGGGGCAGGGACCGGCTCCCGGAGGCGCGCCCGGGGTGAATCAGGGCCGGATGCTACGCGCGATGGATGACCCGGCCGTCCACGAGCGTCATCGCCACGGTGCCGCGCAGCGTCTGCCCCGCATAGGGCGAGTTGCGGCCCTTGCTCCGGAACTTCGCCGGATCCACCGTCCAGCTGGCGTCGGGGTCGAACACCGTCACGTCGGCCGGGCTGCCCGCGCGCAGCGTGCCGCCGGGCAGGTGGAAGAGCCGCGCCGGCGCGCAGGACATGCGCTCGATGAGCAGCGGGAGCCCGATGGAGCCGCCATGCACCAGCCAGGTGAGGTTTACCGCCAGCGCGGTCTCCAGCCCCACGATGCCGTTCGGCGCGTCGGCGAACTCGCGCTCCTTCTCGTCGTAATGGTGCGGCGCATGGTCCGTCGCGATCACGTCGATGGTGCCGTCCTTCACCGCCTCCTGCAGCGCGGCGACGTCGGCGGCGGTGCGCAGCGGCGGGTTCATCTTCGCGTTGGTGTCGTACCCTTCCACGGCCGCTTCCGTGAGCGAGAGATGGTGCGGGCACACCTCGGCCGTCACGTTGATCCCGCGCTCCTTGCCCCACCGGATCAGCTCCACCGAGCCCTTCGTGCTCATGTGGCACAGGTGGATGTGCCCACCGGTGAGGCGTGCCAGGAGGATGTCGCGAATCGCCATGATCTCCTCGGCCTCGGCGGGGATCCCGCGCAGGCCCAGCCGCGCGCTCATCACGCCCTCGTTCATCGCCCCGCCAAGGGCGAGCGTCGGATCCTCGCAGTGATCCGCGACCGGGATCCCGAAGGTGCGCGCGTATTCGAGCGCGGTGCGCATGAGCTGCGCGCTCGCGACCGGGCGCCCGTCGTCGCTCACCGCTACTGCGCCGGCGCCCACCATCTCCCCGAACTCGGCGAGCGTCTGTCCCTGCTGCCCCATGGAGATGGCGCCGATCGGGTACACCTTGGCCCCGCCAGCGCGCTGCGCCTGGCGGATGATGAAGCCCACGGCGGCCTGGTTGTCGGTGACCGGGTCGGTGTTCGGCATGGCGCAGACCGCCGTGAAGCCGCCGACCGCCGCGGCACGCGAGCCGGTGGCGATCGTCTCCACCTCCTCGCGGCCCGGCTCGCGCAGGTGGCAGTGCACGTCGATGAAGCCCGGCGACACCACGCGCCCGCGCACGTCCACGATCTCGGGCTGCGCGGCGCCGTCGCGGCGCACCTCGCCCAGCCGCCCGTGGGCCTCCACGACGCCGCCGGTGATCAGGAGGTCGCCGGTCTCGTCCAGCCCCTGCGAGGGGTCGATCAGGCGCCCGCCGCGCAGCAGGATGCTCGGTGCCGCGTCGTTGCGCGGCGTCATCGGCCGCCTCCGCCCTTGGCCGCCTCGGCCAGCTCCGGCCGCCCCCCGGAGAGGAGATAGAGTACCGCCATGCGGATGGCCACGCCGTTCGTCACCTGGTTGAGGATCACGCTGTGCGGTCCGTCGGCGACGTCGGAATCGATCTCCACGCCGCGGTTCATCGGACCCGGATGCAGGATGAGCACGTCCTTCGGGGCGCGGGCGAGCCGCTCGCTCGTCACGCCGAAGACGCGGTTGTACTCGCGCAGCGAGGGGATGTAGCCGCCCTGCATGCGCTCGAGCTGGAGGCGAAGCACGTTCAGGGCATCGGCCCACTGGATCGCGTCCTCGATCCGGCTGAAGACGGTGACGCCCAGCTCGTCGATCGCGTTCGGGAGGAGGGACCGCGGTCCGCAGACCGCGACCTCCGCGCCCATCTTCTTCAGCCCCCAGATGTTGGAGCGCGCGACCCGCGAATGCAGGACGTCGCCGCAGATGCACACCTTGAGGCCGTCGAGCCGGTGGAAGTGATCCCGGAGCGTCAGCAGGTCGAGCAGACCCTGGGTGGGATGCTCGTGGGTACCGTCGCCGGCGTTGATCACGTTGGACTCGATGCGCTCGGCCAGGAACTGCGCGGCACCGGAGGCGCCGTGGCGGATCACCACCATGTCGATCCGCATCGCCTCGAGATTGCGCGCGGTGTCCACCAGGGTCTCGCCCTTGCTCACGCTGGACCCGCTCGACGCGACGTTGACCGTGTCAGCCGACAGGCGCTTCTCGGCGAACTCGAACGAGATGCGCGTGCGGGTGGAGGCCTCGAAGAAGAGGTTCACGATCGTGGAGCCGCGGAGCGTCGGGACCTTCTTGATGGAGCGCTCGCTGATCTCCTTGAACGGCTCGGCGGTATCGAGGATGAGGCGGATCTGCTCGCTCGAGAGGGGCTCGAGCGCGAGCAGGTCCTTCCCGAGCGCCGACGTCACGCCGACGTCTTGGCGGCGATGACGACGGCGTCCCTGCCGTCCAGCTCGGAGACGAGGACGTCGACGCGCTGGGTGCGTCCGATCTCCACCGTCTTGCCCACGACGTCGGGCTGGATCGGCAGCTCGCGGCCCCCGCGGTCGATCAGGACCGCGAGGGCGATGCGGCGGGGCCGCCCGAAGTCGGCGAGCTCGTCGAGCGCCGCGCGGATCGTCCGTCCCGTGTAGAGGACGTCGTCGACGATGACCACGTGCTTGCCGTCGATGGCCCACGGCAGGTTGGTGGGGCCGACGACTGGCCGGGGACCCACCGTCTGGAGGTCGTCGCGGTACAGCGTGATGTCGAGGGCCCCGCTGGGCACCTCCACGCCTTCGCGGTCGCGGATGGAGCCCACGATGCGCGCGGCGAGCTGCACGCCGCGGCGCTGGATGCCCACGATGATGAGCCCGTCCGTGCCCTCGTTGAGCTCCACGATCTCGTCGGCCATCCGCCGCAGGGCGCGGTCCATCGCGCGTGCGTCGAGGACGGTGGTCTGTCGGTCGGTCATGGGTCGGGAATATGCAGGCTCGGCAGCCAAAACAGAAGCGGCGTGCGCGTGAGTTATCGGCCGGCACAGGTGATGCGGGGTCGCTGCCCTGTCATTCCACTTGAGTCGGCCATGGCGCATCCCCGCATGCGCCAGTCCGCGTTTCCTCCGGGTGCGTCGTGCCGCGCTGCCGCGGCGCGACACCCGTTTCCGTCCGGCGCGTCCGCCGCGCCGTCTCGGCCAACAGCCGCACAATGGAGCGTTCGTAATGACTCGGTTCGTCCGAATCGCAGTTCTGGCCACCATCGGCCTGTCCGTCGCCTTGCCGGTCCGGGCGCAGCAGGGCACGGGCACGATCGCCGGCCAGGTGACGGAGGGCGAAGCGCGCCGCCCCGTGGCCAGCGCGCAGGTCTTCATCGTGGGACAGACGCTGGGCACCCGCACCGACGCCACGGGCAACTTCCGCATCGGGGGCGTGCCGGCGGGGCCCGCGACCATTCGGGTGAGCCTCCTCGGCTTCCAGAGCGTGACCCGGACCACCACCGTTGCCGCAGGTTCCACGACGACGCTGAACGTCTCGCTCACCTCCGCGCCATCCGTGCTGAGCGCGGTCGTCGTGACCGCCTCCGGCGTGGAGCAGCGCCGGCGCGAGAACGGCGCCTCGGTCTCCACGGTCAACGCGGACACGCTGCCCAAGGCGGCCATCCAGAACTTCTCGCAGGTGCTGTCGGGCCGCACCGCGGGCGTGACCGTGGCGCAGAGCTCCGGCACCACCGGCACGGGCGCGCGCGTCCGCATCCGCGGCGCGAACTCCATGTCGCTGTCCAACGAGCCCCTCCTGATCATCGACGGCGTGCGCATCGACAACTCCCCCGAGTCCAACACGATCGGCGTGGGCGGCCAGTCCCCCTCGCGGCTGAACGACATCAACCCCGAAGACATCGAGAGCTTCGATGTCATCAAGGGCCCGGCGGCCGCGGCGCTGTACGGCACGGCGGCGGCCAACGGCGTCATCCAGATCACCACGAAGCGCGGCGTGACCGGCCGCACGAGCTGGAACGTGTTCAGCGAGCTCGGAACCGTGGTGGAGAACAACAGGTATCCGGCGAACTACGGGTCCTGGACGCACGACGTGCTGTACAGCATCCCCGGCACCTCCGACACCAACAACCCGTCGTGCAGCCTCTACTACCAGGCGCAGGGGTACTGCACCATCGATTCCCTGGCGGCGTACAACACGATCGAGCAGAGCCATCCCTTCCGCACCGGACACCGGCAGAAGCTCGGCGCGAACGTGAGCGGCGGGTCGCAGCTCGTGACCTACTTCCTCAGCGCCGATGCGGACGGGGAAAGTGGCGTGTACCACACGAGCAACCTGAACCGGTACTCCCTGCGCGGCAATTTCGGCGCGCATCCCACGCCCGCCGTGGATCTCAGCATCTCGACCGGGTACATCAACAGCCGGCTGCAGCTGCCGCAGAACGACAACAACTACTACGGCGTCATCTCCAACGGCCTGGCCGGCTGGCCCGCCGCCGATACCATCACGCAGGGCTACAACCCGCTCGGACCGAAGCAGTTCGAGAACATCGACACCCGTCAGGAGCTCGGTCGGTTCACGGGCAGCGGGAACGGCACGTGGCGCATCAACAGCTGGCTCGCCGGCAATGCGACGCTCGGTCTGGACCAGCTGAACCGCTTCGACAGCGAGACGCTGCAGCCCGGCCTGATCGACTTCAGCGACGCAGCCCTCGGCTCCCGCGAGTCGAATCGCATCACGACCACGAACATCACGACGAACTACGCGCTCACCGCGCGCAACGACATCAACCCGACGCTGCGCTCCACCGCGCAGGTCGGCTACCAGTACCAGCAGGCGCGGCTGGAGGGCACGCTCGCCAGCGGCAAGACGCTCACCGCGGGCTCCGGGTCGCTCGGTGGCGTCAACAGCGACCGGCAGGTGAACGAGACATACGCGGACAACAAGACGGCCGGCGGCTTCGTGTCCGAGCAGCTCGCCTTCTACGACCGGTTGTTCATCACCGCGACGCTGCGTGCGGACAAGAACAGTGCCTTCGGCAAGAACTTCGGCCTCGTGAAGTATCCGGCGGCGAGCGTCAGCTATGTCGTCCTCGATCAGGGGGAGCGGCTCTCGCAGCTCCGCGTCCGCGCCGCGTACGGCGAGTCGGGGCTGCGTCCTGGAATCCTGGATGCCATCGCGTATTCGAACCCCGTGGCCGTTCGCCTGAACTCGGGGGACCGCGCCGGCATCACGGTGGGCAATCTTTCCAACCCCGACCTGCGCGCCGAGCACTCGCGCGAGTTCGAGGGCGGGTTCGACCTGGGGCTCTATGGCGATCGCGCGCGCCTGGAGTTCACCGCGTATGACAAGAAGTCCCGCGACGCCCTGGTGCTGAAGCCCTTCGCCCAGTCAGTCGGCGGACCGGTCAATCGCTACGTGAACCTCGGCGCCGTGTCCAATCGTGGCGTGGAGGCGCAACTGACGATGACCCCGCTGCAGACGGACCGGGCGACGCTCGGCCTCACGGTCACTGCCTCGGGCAACCGTAACCGCCTGCTCTCGCTCGGCGACACGAACAGCAAGCCGATCATCTTCGGCCTGAACTCGTCGCAGCGTCATGCCGAAGGCTATCCGCTCGGCTCCTACTTCGGCACGACGGTCGACAGCTTCAAGGTCAGCAACAACGGATTCGTGAGTCCGGATTCCGTGTTCTTCCGATCCGGGGAGAGCGCGGTGCACTATCTCGGCACGCCGCTGCCGACGCGGCAGGCGTCCATCGCTGGCGACCTCCTGCTGTTCAGGGTGCTGCGGGTCGGTTCCCTGTTCGAGTACCACGGCGGCAACACGCTGTACAACGCCAGCGAGCAGTTCCGCTGCGCCTTCCAGACCTGTCGCGCCATCAACGACATCACGGCACCGGCTGCGGATCAGGCGAACGCCGAAGCGGCGTCGATCAACAGCGGCTTCTACGGCGGCTACGTGGAAGACGCGAGCTTCGTGAAGTGGCGTGAGCTGACCGTCGGCGTGTCGGTCCCCTCGCGCTACCTCGCCGGTCTGCGCGCGAACGATGCCGCATTGACGTTCGGTGTCCGCAACCTGCACACGTGGACGAAATACAGCGGACTCGATCCGGAGGTGAACTATGCCGGACAGTCCAACTTCAACAGCGGTGACTTCCTCACGCAGCCACAGGTGCGCTACTACACGCTGCGCCTCAACCTCACGTTCTGACCGATGCCGCATCCCATGACACCCAATCGATCGATCGCGGCTCGCGTCGCGCGCTCGGCGCGCCTGCTGCCCGTCCTCGCGCTGGCGTTCGCGGCCGGCTGCAACCTGGACGTCGTCACCCCCACCGTCGTACCGCCCGCGTCCACCCAGGGGGAGGGTGCGCTGCCGACGCTGCTGGCCGGCGCGGTCGGCGACTTCGCGCTGGCGTACGGCGGCTACAACAACGGCAACGCCGGCGAGGGGATCGCCCTGCACGGCGGACTGTTCGCCGATGAGTTCATCTCCGCCGACTATTTCTCCACCCATCGCGAGGTGGACCGCCGGCTTCTGACGGTCTCCAATGCGTCCAACAGCACGGTGACGCTCCACCTGATGCAGGCACTGGGGAGCGCCCAGCGCACCGCCGCCGCCTACGCCGCGGTGCCGAGCCAGACGAATTCCGCCGGCCACGCGCGGGCGCTGTCACTCGGCGGCACGATCTACACGATCGTGGCGGAGGACTACTGCTCGGGCATCCCGTTCAGCACCGTGGACGCCGAAGGACGCCCCCTGTACGGCACGTCGAAGACCACGGCGGAGATCCTTGCGCTCGCGGTCGCGAAGTTCGACAGCGCGATCACCGTGGCCTCGGCGGCGGTGGATTCGGCCTCCTCCGCGGGCAGCAACGCGGACATCGCCGCGAGCACCGCACAGCTGAACTTCGCGCGGGTCGGCAAGGGACGCGCCCTGCTCGACGCGGGGCAGTATGCCGCGGCGGCGGCGGCGGTGGCGAGTGTCCCGACCAGCTTCGTATTCGCCACGGAACAGGGCACGGTGGACGACCGCACCAAGAACGGCATCTATTCGCTCACGTTCATCTCGTCCCGCTTCACCACGGCGGATCGCGAGGGAACGAATGGACAGCCGTTCGTGAGCGCCAGGGATCCGCGGGTGCCCACCCGGAAGCTCGGGACCTCTCGGTTCGACGGGTCCACGACGCTCTATGCGCCCACGAAGTTCGGCGCGTACGATGCCCCGATCCCGATCGCGACCGGAACCGAGGCCCGGCTCATCGAAGCCGAGGCGAAACAGCGGGCGGGCGACTATGGCGCGGCGCTCGTGATCCTCAACAGCCTGCGTTCGTCGTCGGGCATGACACCCCTCACGGCGGCCACGACACCCGAGCAGCAGGTGGACCAGATCTTCGCGGAGCGGGCGTTCTGGCTCTTCGGTACCGCGCATCGCCTGGGCGACCTGCGTCGGCTCGTGAAGCAGTACGGCCGCGCGCAGAGCACCGTCTTCCCGAGCGGCAACTACTTCAAGGGCGACATCTACGGCAACCAGGTGAACCTGCTGGTGCCGCAGGAGGAGGAGCAGGACAATCCGAACTTCTCGCGCGCCTCGTGCGACCCGACGAAGCCCTAGCCGGCGTCCGACGCAACGAGCCCCGCACAGAGCGATCTGTGCGGGGCTCGTTCGTCAACGGATCGGGTGAGATTCGAACTCACGGTACGCTTTCACGTACACACACTTTCCAGGCGTGCGCCTTAAACCACTCGGCCACCGATCCCACGGGGTGCTGCGCCGACATGTGCCAAGCGCGCTGGCGGCGCACTCCGCCGGTCCAGCGCGCCGCAGAAGCATTCCCGGCTCCCTCGGAGATACCACGAACGGGCAGGGTGAGATTCGAACTCACGATACCGTTGCCGGTACGCCGGTTTTCGAGACCGGTGCCTTCAACCACTCAGCCACCTGCCCGGGAACAGCCGTGCAATTTAGATCGGGCGCGGCGGTGTGTCAACGAAGTCGCGGCCGCGCCGCGCCGCGAAGAACTCGCGCAGCAGCGTGCCCGCCTCCTCCGCCAGCACCCCGCCCTGCACCTCCGGCCGGTGGTTCAGACGCGGGTGTCGCAGGAGGTCGACCACCGAGCCGGCCATCCCCGCCTTGGGGTCCCACGCGGCGAACACCACGCGGTCCACGCGGGCAAGCACCAGCGCGCCGGCGCACATGGCGCACGGCTCCAGGGTCACGTAGAGCGTGCAGCCCTCCAGGCGCCACGATCCCGCCGCGCGGCTCGCCTCGCGGATGGCGAGCGACTCGGCGTGCGCCGTGGCGTCCTGGTCTCGAATGGAACGATTGGATGCCCGGGCGATGACCTCCCCGTTCCGGACGACAACCGCGCCAACCGGCACCTCGCCCGCCTCGGCCGCCAGCCGGGCCTCGGCGAGGGCCAGTTCCATGAATGCTGCGTCGATGGCCGCTCTGGTCATGGCTCCAAGCTAGTCGGGCCGGCATCGCGCGGAACCCGCGCCACCGCGATCCCTACGCGCGGAACCCGCGCCCTCGCGATCCCTACGCCCCGACCGGCTCCCCCTCCACCCGCTCGAACTGGAGCTGCCCGCCCTGCCCGGCCGTCACCACGATGTGGTCGCCGTCCACGAACCGGCCCTCGAGGATCTGCATCGCGAGCGGGTTCTGGATGAGGCGCTGGATCGCGCGCTTCAGGGGCCGCGCGCCGTAGGCGGGGTCGTACCCCTCCTCCGCCAGGTGCCGCTTGGCCTCCGGCGTCACCTCCAGCACCAGCTTCCGCTCCGCGAGCAGTCGCTCGAAGCGCGCCAGCTGGAGGTCCACGATGTGCTCGATCTCGCGCGCGCCGAGGGGACGGAAGATGATGATGTCGTCCACCCGGTTGAGGAACTCCGGCTTGAAGTGCTTCTGCATCGCGTCGGTCACCCGCGTCTCCACGAGCGCCCAGTCGTCCGCCGCATGCTCCAGGATCATGTGGCTGCCGATGTTGGACGTCATGATGATGACCGTGTTGCGGAAGTCCACCGTGCGCCCCTGCGAGTCCGTCAACCGGCCGTCATCGAGAATCTGCAGCAGGATGTTGAAGACGTCCGGGTGCGCCTTCACGATCTCGTCGAACAGTATAACCGAATACGGGCGACGACGCACCGCCTCGGAGAGCTGGCCGCCCTCCTCGTAGCCCACGTAGCCAGGCGGCGCGCCGATGAGGCGCGACACGGCGTGCTTCTCCATGTACTCCGACATGTCGAGCCGCACCATCGCGTGCTCGTCGTCGAACAGGTAGTCCGCCAGGGCGCGCGCCGTCTCCGTCTTGCCCACGCCGGTGGGGCCGAGAAAGATGAACGAGCCGATCGGGCGGTTGGGGTCCTGCAGCCCCGCACGCGAGCGACGCACGGCGTTCGCGACCGCGGTCACGGCCTCGTCCTGGCCGACCACGCGCCGCGCGAGCTCCTCGTCGAGCTTCGTGAGCCGCTCGCGCTCGCCCTCCATCATCCGCGTCACGGGGATGCCGGTCCACTTCGCCACCACCTCGGCGATGTCGTCCGCACCGACCTCCTCCTTCAGGAACTGCGGCCGTCCGCCGGCGCTCGCGAGCTTCGACTCCGCCTCGCGCATGTCGCGCTCGAGCTGCGGGATGCGTCCGTAGCTGATCTCGGCGGCCTTCGCGAGGTCGCCGGCGCGCGAGGCCTGCTCCGCCTCCACGCGCGCCTGGTCGATGAGCACCTTGATGCGTCCCACCGCGCCGAGGGTCTCCTTCTCCTGCTGCCACTGGGCCTTCATCGCCGAGGAGCGCTCCTTGAGCCCCGCGAGGTCGCGCTCGATCGTCGTGCGCCGCTCGATCGACGCGGGATCCTTCTCCTTCTGGAGCGCGGTGCGCTCGATCTCGAGCTGCATGATGCGGCGCTCCACCTCGTCGATCTCCTGCGGCATGGAGTCGATCTCGATGCGCAGGCGCGACGACGCCTCGTCCAGAAGGTCGATGGCCTTGTCCGGGAGGAAGCGGTCGCCGATGTAGCGATGCGACAGCGTCGCCGCGGCGATCACCGCGCCGTCCGTGATGCGGACACCGTGGTGCGCCTCGTAGCGCTCCTTGAGCCCCCGCAGGATGGCGATCGTGCTCTCCACGCTCGGCTCGCCGACGTACACGGGCTGGAAGCGCCGCTCCAGCGCGGCGTCCTTCTCCACGTGCTGGCGGTACTCGTCGAGCGTGGTGGCGCCCACCACGCGCAGCTCGCCCCGCGCGAGCATCGGCTTCAGCATCTGGCCGGCGTCCATGGACCCCTCGGCCTTGCCGGCGCCAACGAGGGTGTGGAGCTCGTCGATGAAGGTGATGAACTGGCCCTCGCCCTCGGTCAGCTCCTTCAGCACCGACTTGAGCCGGTCCTCGAACTCGCCACGGTACTTGGCGCCGGCGATCAGCGCGCCCAGGTCCAGCGAGAGCAGGCGC
>JAQBPZ010000157.1 GCA_028287225.1 Gemmatimonadota bacterium | reverse complement strand
CGCATGCCGAGGGTGAGAAAGTAGCGATTCTTGAAGTCGAGCACGTCCTGAACGAAAAGGCCGGCGTTGATCACGCGGCTGCGGTCCTCGACGCCAAGCGACAAGGCGCCGTTGGACACCGTCTGCTCGCCGGGCCCGGGGAAGTCGCGGGAGCCCGCGACGACGTTGACCTGGTTCACCTCGACCGCCTGCGCACCGCCGGAGAGGCTGGAGCGCAGCTCGCCGAACAACTTCCGCGACCAGGTGGCGGCGTAGTCGGCGGTGGTGGTGCGGCTGGAGTAGCGGCCGTCGCTGATCTGTCCCTTCGGCACGGTGGCGAAGCCGAACGGCATGTAGTTCCGCGTTTCCTGCGCGGCCAAGTCGTAGCCGAGGATCAGGCGAGTGGAGAAGGACTCGTTCGGCTGGTACTGGAGCGTGCCGCCGGTGACCATGTGGTCGATCTGGCTGGTGAGCTGGAAGTCGAGCACGCGGCCGATCTGGGTGGGATCGGCGGAGCCGAAGTAGTTGCGGTCGCGTCGCGAGGCGTTGAGGCTGAGCCCCGCCGCGGTGCCGCCGGCCGGCGTCTTGGTGAGCGCGTTCGCGCTGAACGAAGTGTTCCAGCTGACGGTGATGTCCTTGCGCGGGACGATAGTGATGTTGCCGCGCACGCTCGACTGAGAGGACTTGTCGAGCGGGAGAACGCCGGTCTCGTTGGTGCTGGTGCCGGAGACGAAGTACTTCGTCTCGTCGCGGCCGCCCTCGAGGCCGAGCGAGTACTTGTGCTTGTAGCCAGTGCGGAGCCACGGATCGAGATAGAGGTAGTCGACCGTGCCGAAGGGGTTCACCTCGGCGGTGGGCACCACGAGCGGCTTGCCCTCGTAGCCGAGCGTCGGGCCGAACTTGGGCGTCTGGCTCAGCGACTGGTCGGTCTGGAAGGTCCAGCGCGCGCCGCCGTTCTGGCCGCGCCGCGTGAAGATCTGGATGACGCCCGACGCTGCCTCGGTGCCGTAGAGCGTGGTGGCCGCGGGGCCCTTGATCACTTCCACCCGCTCGATGTCCGACGGATCGATGTCGTTGAGCGGGCTGTAGACCGTGTTGTCGCTGTTGCCGGCGTAGCCCGTGGGGAAGGTGTTCTTCGGGAAGCCATCGCTCTTCACGCGCACGCCGTCCACGTAGATGAGCGGCTGGTTGTTCTGGGTGGCGGAAACGTTGCCCCGGAGGCGGATCGAAGCGCCGCCGCCGACGCCGCCACTGTTGCCGGTGACGGTCAGGCCGGTCGCCTTGCCCTGGAGCAGGTTGTCGACCGAGCTGGGGACCTCGGGGAGGGAGGTGACGTCGATCTGCGAGATGGCGTTGCCGACCTCGCGGCGCCGTGCGGCGCCGGGCGTGCCGGTGACGACGACCTGGTCGAGGCTGAGCGGCTGCCGCTTGAGCGTGATCACGACGTCGACGGTCTGGTTGTCGGAGACGGTTACCGTGCGGGTGACGCTCTCGTAGCCGATCTTTCGGACCTGCAGCGTGTAGCTGCCCGCCGGGATGTTGGCGAAGGAGAACACGCCGGCGTCGTTCGTCTGCGCGCCGCGAGTTCCGAGCTGCACCTGCACGCTCCCTAGCGGAGCGTTGGAGCCCTCGGCGACGATGCGCCCGCGGACGATGCCGGCCCACGGCGCCGGCGCGTCGGCGAGGGCCTCGCGCGGCTCGATCCGCAAGGCCTGAAGAGTGGAGGGCGCGCATCCCAGCAGGGACAACGCCATCACGAGACGAAAACGGGGAAGCATCGTGGTTCTCATGCTGTTGGGTGAAGGGTGTTGCGGACGAGGGAGGGGGGCGGGCGGGCTCGGAACGTGGCTCTTGCTACTTCCGGCAATTGTACCCAGTGTCAGATGCAGCCAAGGGAGAGTTCCTGCAAGAGCGAGTTTGTCCATACTCCTCCCTGACCCCAACAGAAGAGGCGTTCTGGAACAGCTTCTCGACGTCGTCGCTCCACGGCGCGAGTTCGTTGCCGAGGCGTACGCGCGGGCTCGCGACGTCATCGTGCACGGCGAGCTCGGACCCGGCTCGCGGTTGCTCGAGACGGAGCTGGCCGAGCGGCCCAGGATGAGCCGGGCCCCGCTGCGCAGGGCGCTCTACCTGCTGGCGCCGGAAGGCTACCTCGAGTCCTCCGGGGAGGGCCGGCAGTCGCGCCTCTCGGTCGTCGCGCCCACACGCGAGGATTCCACGGAGATCTTCAACACCGTCGGCAAGATCGACGCGCTCGCCGCGGAACGCGCGGCGGCGCTCCCCCCCGACGAGACGGACGAAGCTCGGGACCGAGTTCCGAAGCCTGAATTCGGTGATGCGGACGATCGCGGCGTGCCGAGTGCCCAGCCCCTCCGACACTCCCGGGTGCGGTGGCGAGTTCCATCGCGCGATCATGCAGAACGGCGCGGACCGGCGGCTGTTGAACCTCCACCGGTCGATGGAGCCGGAGGCCGACCATGCATCAATCTCTACTATTCCGCGTCGGGCGGACGAGATCCTCGCATCGGCAGACGAGCACGACGCCATCATCGGGGGGAGCCACGAGGGCGACCCGGCATCGACGCGGCGCGCCGTGAAAGCCTACTGGCGCCGCGCCGCGCTGCGCGGCGATTCGCGAAGACCATGACCGCGCTCGGCGACCGCGGCATCTGGTAGCCGCGCCACCGTCCCTCTCCTTCCTCCCTTCTCGCTCCCCGCTCATGCACCCGCTCTCTCGCCGCACCTTTCTCACCACGCTCGCGGCAGCCCTCCCCGCGGCCGCATTCGTGCGCAGCGCGCATGCCGCCGCGATCGACGATCTCGCCTCCAGCCCGGACACGCTGCGCGCGCTGGGCGAGACGGTGCTTCCGGCAGAGCTCGGGCGAGCCGGCAGCGCGGCCGCGGTCGCCGACTTCCAGCGCTGGGTCGCCAATTACCGCGAGAACGCCGAACTGCTGCACGGCTACGGGACGTCGACGCTCTCGCGCTCGGGACCGACACCGGCCACGAGGTGGATGATTCAGCTCGACGCGCTGGATGCCACGGCCCGCCGGTCCGGGGCGCGCTCGTTCGACGCGCTGCCGCTCGATCGTCGTCGAGCGATCGTGCGTGCGGAGCTCGACTCGGTGAAGGCAGACCGGCTGTCCCCGGTGGGCCGCGCGCCGCACGTTGCCCTCGCACTCTTGTCGCACTGGTACGCGAGCGCCGACGCCACCGACCGATGCTACGACGCGCGGATCCTGAAGGAGAGCTGCCGGCCACTGGCCAGCTCGGGCCGGAAGCCCCTGCCGCTCGCCGGTGTCCGCGCATGAGCGCCTTCATCGGAAAGGCTCGCGTGATCGAGAGCGACATCTGCATCATCGGCTCGGGGATCAGCGCGGCGATGGTGGCGGACCGGCTGGCGCGCACCACGTCGCGGAGCATCGTCGTGGTCGAGGCGGGCGACGACGTGCCGCCACTCGGCCAGCGCTACCCGCTGCGCGAGCGCTACCAGCAGTACGGTGAGAGCCCATGGCCGAACGACCATCTCGAGGGCTACGAGATCGAGGGGCCGCTCCAGTCGCGCTCGATGCAGGTTGGCGGGCTCGCGATGCACTGGGGCGGAGTGACGCCGCGCTGGTCGCCGGCGGACTTCCGGGCACGCTCGATGTTCGGCGTCGGCACCGACTGGCCGATCTCGTACGACGAGCTCGAGCCTTTCTATCAGGAGGCGGAGGAGCTGATCGGCGTAGCGGGAGAGCAAGGTCCGCCGTCGATGGACCCGCGCAGCAGGCCCTTCCCGATGGCGCCGATCCCGCTCACGTACAACCTGACGCTACTCAAGGAGTGGGCGGCGAAGTCGGGGATCGCGACGTGGAGCCAGCCGGTGGCGAAAAACTCGCGACCCTTCGACGGTCGGGCCCAGTGCTGCCGCAACGACACATGCTTCCCGATCTGCCCGACCGGGGCGAAGTATTCGCCGGACTTCACATGGAACCGGCTGCGGAAGACGCGGCGGATCACTCTCTATCCCCGCACGCTCGTGCGGAAGCTCGTGCTGCATGACAGCTCGAAGCGCATTGCCGCCGCGCACGCGGTGCAGCGCGACGCGAAGGGGGGCGGGATCCCGGTCGAGTTCCGCGCGAAGACCTTTGTGGTCGCGGCGGGCTACGTGTGGAGCTCGCACCTGCTGCTCCTGTCGCAGAGCTCGCGCACGCCCGACGGCGTGGCCAACAGGTCGGGCACGGTCGGCAAGTATCTGGCGGGCCACCGCAACCAGCAGGCGTTCATCGCCCTGCCGATGCGGATGTTCCCGGGGATGAACGGTCAGCACTCGCTCCTCTCGAAGCAGTTCATGGGCGCGCCGGCGGGAGACCGCTACCTGCGGCACGACCTGCGGCTCTGGGAGTCCAGCTTCGCGCGCGGGCCACGGCTTCGAGGCGACGACGGATCGCTGCTGCTCGGGGACGAGATCATGAAGGACTGGCGCGAGCGCACGAAGACGGGAGTCGCCCGGGTGCGGGCGTACTACGACGTGATTCCCGACCGATCGAGCGAGCTCACGCTCGATCGGTCACGGACGAACGCGTTCGGCGATCCGCTTCCGAAGCTGGCCTTTCGCGATGCGCCGGAGTCGGCGGCGCTGCGCGCCTATTCGACCACGACGCTCCAGGCATTGTTCCAGAAGATGGCCCGGGCGGGAGACGGCACGGTGCTGCAGACGGTAGAGGACGACGGGCGGGGCTGGCAGGATCATCCCGCCGGCGGGTGCCGCATGGGCGACGACCCGGCCACGTCAGTGGTGGACAAATGGGGGCGCACCCACGATCACGAGAACCTGTTCGTGGTGGGCGCACCCAACTGCGTCAGTGGCAGCTGCGCCAACGCGACGCTGACGTTCTGCGCGCTGTCCCTGCGGTCGGCGCGGGAGATCGGGCGGACGATGTAGACTCCGCGTCTCAGCCGTCCCCCCCGCTCAACGGTGGAAGGCGCTCGCGCTCATCCCCCGGAGCCGCATTGACATTCGTATTCTCTCAGTGAGTGCGAGCCGCTCCCTGAGCGGACCGCTGGCTGTGTTTGAGAATTGCTTTTGCAGCCCTGCGCGGTGTCTGTTGCCGTGCAGGGCTGCATGCATTCGTCCTACGAGATCGTTGAGCGGCATGACCTGACCGAGGCGGAGTGGCGGCGGCTGGTCCCGCTCCTTCCCACGCCGGCGCGTCGTGGGCGGCACCCGCAGGATCGCCGCCCCCTCCTCAATGGCATCCTGTGGATCCTGGCCACTGGGGCTCCGTGGCGCGACCTGCCGCCGCGCTACCCGCCATGGCCGACCTGCTACTACTACTTCGCCCGCTGGCAGCGCGATGGAACGTGGGCACGCGTGCATCACGCCCTCCAGCGCACCTTGCGCTCGGAGTGCAACGCCGTCGACTTCTCCCTCTTCTGTCGCGACTCGACCATCGTCCGCGCGCACAAGGCCGCTGCGGGCGCGGGGGAAAAACCTGCCCCCCGGCGAGCCGCCCGATCACGCGCTCGGACGCAGTCGCGGCGGGTTTAGCACCAAGCTCTCGCTCGTGACCGACGGCCACGGCCTCGCCTTGGCCGCAATGATGCACCCCGGGCAGGCGAGCGACCTGGCGGCTGTGCCCGTGCTGCTGGACCGGGTCGCGATCCCGGGGCCGCGCGGCCGGCCGCGCACCTATCCCGACGCGCTCGCGGGCGACAAGGGCTACAGCTATGCCCCCGTGCGTCACTGGTGCCGGCGCCATCGCGTGACCGCCGTGCTGCCGCGCCGGGCGGAGCAGCGTCCCGTGCGGGGCCGCCGCTTCGATCGCCACCGCTATCGCCAGCGCCACGTCATCGAGTGCACGGTCGGCCACCTCAAGGAGTTCCGCCGCATCGCCCAGCGCGCCGACAAGCTCGCCGTCCGCTATGAAGCCTGGGTCGTGCTCGGCATGATTCGGCTCACCCTCTGACGGCATTTCTCAAACACAGCCTAGGTAGTGTCTGAGAAATCTGGTCCAGGGTATGCGGCGCTCGCCGGGTGACGGA
>JAQBPZ010000269.1 GCA_028287225.1 Gemmatimonadota bacterium | reverse complement strand
CCCTTGCCCCTTCAGAGATCGTACGAGGGCCGGCCACCGCGAGTTTGGAGGGTGCGGGGCAGAGATCCCGGCCCCGCAGCATCCATCAGTAGCGAGGGCCGGCCCTCTACCCTCTCGACGAGTAAAGGAGCGGCGCCCGCTCGTCGCACGAGGGCTTGGCGGGCCATTTCGCCGGGCTGCGTCACGTCGCATCAATCCGGTTGGATGCGTGAGCGGTCCCAGTCAGTCGACCTTCAGCCCCGCTCGCCGAGGGCCAGTGCGCCATGCCGGCGGAATCCACGGTTGAAAGGTCACCCGACCCGGGTGCCGCCGGCGGGGGCGCAGAAGGCCGGCGCCGCGCGCCGGGCTCAGAGGTTCACCCGCTCCTTCTCGAAGACGTGCGGATGCTTGCGGACGTGCGTCCAGATGGACCCGATGTACTCGCCGAGGATGCCGACGAACACGAGCTGCACCGACGAGATGAAGAAGAAGCCGATGAGGATGGGCGCCTGGCCGAGCTTGAAGCTGTTCCAGGCGAGCAGCTTGGCGATGAGATACCCGAACGCGACCAGCATCGACAGCACTGCCATCGCGAAGCCCGCCATCGTCGCGATGCGCAGCGGCACCTTGGAGTGGCTGACGATGCCGAGCATCGCGATGTCGTAGAGCGTGTAGAAGTTCTGCGACGTGACCCCGCGCTTCCGCAGCGGCTGCCGGAACGGGATGCGCGCGACCTCGAGCCCGATCTCGGCGAGCAGCCCCCGGTAGTACGGATACGGGTCGTCGATCCGGCGGAGGTGCTCCACCACGACGCGGTCGTAGAGCCCGAAGCCGGTGACGTGGGGAATGAGGTCGATGGCGGAGATGCTGCGGAGCAGCCCGTAGTAGCGCGACCGGGTGGCGTAGAACAGCCCCGGCTCGTCGGCCGACTCCTTCACCCCCATCGCGACCTTGTAGCCGGCCTCCCACTTGTCGAGAAAGCGCGGGATGAGCTCCGGCGGATCCTGGAAGTCGCACGCCATCACGATGACCGCGTCGCCCTGCGCCTCCATGATGGCGTGGAAGGGCGAGCGGATCTGGCCGAAGTTCCGCGCGTTGCAGATCACCTGCACCGACGGGTCGGCGGCCGCGAGCCGGCGCAGGATGGTGGCCGTGGCGTCGGCGGAGGCGTTGTCGATGAACAGATGACGGTGGTCGTACTGCGGCAGCGCGTCGAACACCGCCTTCACGGCGAGGTAGAGCTGCTCGACGTTCCCTTCCTCGTTGTAGCAGGGGGTGACGACGGTGACGAGTTTGCGGGTCATCGGTTCTGGAGACGGAAAGGTCCGGCGCGGTCTTGCGCACACGCTCGCCTGATGGACGCGCCACGGGAGCCAAAGGTCATGGCGCAGCGTCGGGGGCGGGGTGTCCGCAATGCGTCCGCCCTCATAGTTTTCCGCCCATGACACGATCCCTCGCGCTCATCGCGCTCGCCCTCCCCGCCGTTCTCGGCGCACAGGACGTCCCCCGCCTCGCCGCGCGGCCCGACGTCGCCATCCTGCTCGATTCCATCCGGGCCCGCAACGCCTGGACGCTCACGCAGCAGACCACGCTCTGCGAGATCCCGGCCCCGCCCTTCAAGGAGGCGACGCGCGGGCTCGCCTACAAGGCGGAGTTCGAGCGCGTGGGGCTCACGAACGTCCGGGTGGACGCGGTGGGCAACGTCATCGGCGAGCGGCGGGGCACCGGGAGCGGTCCCACCGTGGTGCTGGCCGGCCACCTCGACACCGTCTTTCCCGAGGGGACCGACGTGCGCGTGACGCGCGCGGGCACGCGGTACACCGGGCGCGGCATCGGCGACGACTGCCGCGGCCTCGCCGTGGTGCTCTCCGTGGCGCGCGCGCTCCAGAACACGGCGGTGCAGACGCCGGGCACCATCATCTTCGTCGGCAACGTCGGGGAGGAGGGGCCGGGCAACCTGCGCGGAACACGTCACCTCTACGAGCGTGAGCTCAAGGACCGGATCGACTACTTCGTCTCGGTGGACGGGGCGGGCCAGTCGGTGACGAGCCGCGCGGTGGGCAGCCATCGCTACCGCGTGACGTACAAGGGGCGCGGGGGGCACAGCTACGGCGCCTTCGGCAACCCGAACCCGGCGCACGCGCTCGGACGCGCCATCGCCGCCATCGCCGACATCCAGGTGCCCACCACGCCGAAGACCACCTTCAACGTGGGCGTGATCAGCGGCGGCACGTCGGTGAACTCCATTCCCTTCGACGCGTCGATGGAGCTCGACATGCGCTCCGAGTCCGCCCGCGCGCTGGACGAGCTGGACGCGAAGGCGCAGCGGGCCCTGCGCAAGGCGCTCGCCGCCGAGAACGCGCGGTGGCCACGGGGGCGCGACCGCCTGTCGCTGGTCATCGACACCATCGGGCTTCGCCCGGCGGGGGCGCAGCCCGACTCCGCGCGCATCGTCCGCGTCGCCACCGCGGCGGGCCGAGCGCTTGGCTTCTCGCCGGACATCCAGGCGTCGAGCACCGATGCCAACGTGCCCATCGGGCTCGGCAAGCCCGGCATCACCATCGACGGGGGCGGCACCGGCGGGGGCGCGCACGGCCTGGACGAGTGGTACGACGACGGGGCGGACGGGTGGAAGGGTCCGCAGTGGGCGCTGCTGGTGGCCCTCGCACTCGCCGGCGCGCGCTGATCGGCGCGCGACGGGTGCGTAGGTGAGATCCTGGGGGCCTGCGGCCGGCTACAGCCGGTCCAGGCCTTCCTTGCCGGTGCCCACCGCCCACGGAATCAGCTCGTACTGCGCCACGCCGAAGGTGACGTAGGGGTCGCCGTCGCGGATCGCGTCGAGCGCGCCGTGCACGTCGTCATCCGGCACGCGAACGAGCAGCGCACCGCCGCTTCGCGGATCCAGCGGGCCCGAGGCGATGAGCACGCCCTTGTCCTTGAGCCCCTTGAGGTAGGCGCGATGCTGCTCCTGCACGGCGACGACTTCCTCGAGCGGGCGGCGGTAGCGGATCAGGGCGATGGCGTACATGGGCAGGCGGTGCGGGTGGCGTGAAGCGCGCGGAACGACCGCATCCTCGCGAGGGTGACGCCCATCCGCAAGCGCCCCCGGCAGATCGCGGGCGGCGTGCATCGACGCCGCCCGGGCCTGGCGCACGATGGCCCCCGCATCGGCCGCGCGACATATTATCCGCTTCTCCCATCACCGCGGAGTTGCCGATGTCCCAATTCGCCCTGCGACCCACGCGCATCTGTCACGCGTGCGGCAAGCTGATCGACGCCGAGGCGGTCGTGTGCACGGGCTGCGGCGTGATGCAGCCGGCGGCGCGCGCGCTGGACACGGACAAGAAGGTCCTGCCGGCGTTCCTGCTCGCCATGATCCTCGGCCCCTTCGGCGCGCACCGCTTCTACGTGGGCAAGAACGGCACGGGACTGCTGCAGCTCCTCACGCTCGGCGGGCTGGGCCTGTGGACGCTGTACGACATCGTGATGATCGTGACCGGCAACTTCCGCGACAAGGACGGCGAGAAGCTCACGGAGTGGACCTGAGGCCTCCGGCCGCGATGCGGTCCCCCGCCGGAGGCCGCTAGCCCACCGGCTCCGCGAACAGCGCCTTGGCCTTCTCCAGCGCGCGCACGAGCGCGTCCACATCCGATTCGTCGCTGTAGACGTAGAACGAGGCGCGCGCCGTGGAGGTGACGTTGAGGCGCCGCATGAGCGGCTGCGCGCAGTGGTGGCCGGCGCGGATGCAGACCCCCTCCTGGTCGAGGATCGTCGCCAGGTCGTGCGGGTGTACCCCCTCCATCGTGAAGCTCACCACACCGCTGCGCTCCGACGGCTTCGGCCCGTACACGCGCAGCCCCTCGATCCCGTTCAGGCGCTCCGTCGCCAGCCGGACGAGCGCGCGCTCGTGTTCGAGCACGGCGTCCATGCCGATGCCGTCCAGGTAGTCGCAGGCCGCCGCGAGGCCGACCGCATCGGCCACGTTGGGCGTGCCCGCCTCGAACTTGTGCGGCAGCACGTTCCAGGTGGAGTGGTCGTCGCGCACGAACTCGATCATGTCGCCCCCGAACTGGTACGGGGGCATGGCCTCGAGGATCGGCCGGCGGCCCACGAGGCCGCCGATGCCCATCGGGCCGCACATCTTGTGGCCGCTGAACGCGTAGAAGTCCACGTCGAGCGCGTCGAAGCCCACCTGGAGGTGCGGCGCCGCCTGCGCGCCGTCGCACACCACGAGCGCGCCCACGCCGCGCGCGATCGCCGCGATCTCGCGTACCGGGTTCACCGTGCCGAGCGCGTTGGACACGTGGTTGAAGGCCACGACCTTCGTGCGCGCGGTGACGAGGGCGCGCAGCGCGGCGAGGTCCACGTGGTGGTCGTCCGTGAGCGGACACACGTGAAACACCGCGCCCGTGGCCAGGGCGAGCTGCTGCCAGGGGACGAAGTTGGCGTGGTGCTCCAGCGCGGTCACCACGATCTCGTCGCCCGCGCCGACGTTCGCGCGGCCCCAGGCCGTGGCAACCAGGTTGAGCGCCTCGGTGGTGCCGCGGGTGAAGATCAGGCAGTCCATGTCGGCCACGCCCAGAAACCGGGCGACGGTCACGCGCGCGTCGTGATACCGCTCGGTGGCGCGCGCGGAGAGGTCGTACGCGCCGCGGTGCGGGTTGGCGTTGTCGCGCTCGTAGTAGCCGCGCATCGCATCCAGCACGACGCGCGGCTTCTGCGAGGTGGCGGCGGAGTCCAGGTAGTGCAGGCCGGGGTTGGCGGCGAGCAGGGGGAAGTCGGCGCGGCGATTCATGATGGGACCGGTGCGGGGGGTCGTTCTTCGGGAGTGACGCCCACGAGCACCCGTCCGTCCTCGATGCGCACCGGGTACACCGGCAGCGGCGCGCTCGCCGGATGCCGCCGTACGGCCCCGGTGCGGCAGTCGAAGCGCGCGCCGTGCCAGACGCACTCCAGCGTGCCGTCGGCATGCAGCACGCCGTCGGACATCAGGAAGGCGGCATGGGTGCAGACGTCGCCGACTGCCCCGATCGTCCCGCGGTGGTTGTACAGGCAGACCGCCGCGCCGGTGGGCAGCGTGACGCCGAGCAGGGTGCCGACGGACAGCTGGTCGAGCGCGGCGACGTTGGCGAACTGCGGCGCATCGCTCACGGCGCCGGCGGCTCCTTGCGGAGTGCGGCCTGGAGCGTGTGCCAGGGCATGCTCGCGCACTTCACCCGGACCGGAAAGCGCGCGACGCCGCTGAATGCCGCCATCTCGCCAAGCTTGCGCGCCTCGTCGGGCGTCGGCTTCAGCTTGCCGGTGACGAGATCGTGAAATTGAGAGAATAGATGTCCCGCTTCCGTCACCGATTTGCCCTTCACGGCCTGCGTCATGATCGACGCCGCGGCGCGCGACACCGCGCAGCCGGACGCGGTGAAGCGCACGTCGGCGATGGCGTCGTGCTCCACCTTCAGCTCCACCGCCACCTCGTCGCCGCAGAGCGGGTTCCGGCCCTCGGCGCGGCTCGTCGCCTCGTCCAGCGCCCCGTAGTTCCGGGGGCGCCGGTTGTGGTCGAGGATGATCGATTGGTAGAGGTCCTGAAGGTCGGACATGCTACGCGCGCCCCGCGTACCGGCGCAGGGTTGCCGCCTCGAGCCCGTCGCGCACCTCGGCGAGCTCGATGGTCTCGAGCACGTCGGCGGCGAAGGCGTACGTCAGGAGCTCCCGGGCGGTGCGGGCGTCGATGCCGCGGCTCTTCATGTAGAACAGCGACGTCTCGTCCAGCCGGCCGACGGTGGCGCCGTGCGTGCACTTCACGTCGTCGGCGAAGATCTCGAGCTGCGGCTTGGTGTCGATCTGCGCCTTCTCGGAGAGCAGCAGCGTGTTGTTCGTCTGCTTCCCGTCCGTCTTCTGGGCCTCGGGATGCACGTACACCTTGCCGTTGAACACCCCGTGCGACGCGCCGTCGAGGATGCCCTTGTAGAGCTCGCGGCTGTAGCAGTTGGGCTCCACGTGCTCGATCCGCGTCTGGTGGTCGATCGTCTGCTCGGCGTCGCCCAGGTACAGGCCGTTGAGCGTGGCGCCGCAGCCCTCTCCGCGCAGCTCGGTGTAGATGTTCGTGCGCGAGAGCGCCGCGCCGGTGGCGAAGCTGAACGACACCAGGTGGCTGTCGCGCCCCTGCCGCGCGTCGAAGGTGCCCACATGGTACGCCTGGGCCGACTCGCGCTGGAGCTTGAGGTGGGTCAGCGTGGCGCCATCGCCGATGGACGCCTCGGTCACCGCGTTCGTGAGGTAGGCTCCCGCGCCGCGCGCCGTGGTGCAGTACGTCTCCAGCACCGTCGCCTTCGCGAAGCGATCCAGCACGATGAGGTTGCGCGGGTGCATCGCCCCGTTCACCGCCGCCGCATCGCTCACGAAGACGAGGTGGATCGGCTTCGCCACCTCCACGTCGGCCGTCACGTGGATCACCGCCCCGTCGTGCAGGAAGGCCGTGTTGAGCGCGGTGAAGCTGTGCGCGTCGAACGAGGCGATGCGGCCGAGGTGCTGCTCCACGAGGATCGGCAGCTCGTCGTACGCCTGCGCGAGCGGCAGCACGCGGACGCCATCGGGCAGCGCGTCGGTGCGCGACAGGGCGGCGTCGAAGCGCCCGTTCACGAAGACGAGCTGGTGCCAGTCGTCGCTGAACAGGAAGGGGGCGAGCTGCGCCGCCTCCACACGCCCGGACGGGGACGTGAGCGGTGTGAGCGCGGCGTCGGCGATGGGCGCCACGGAGGTGAAGTGCCAGTCCTCGTTGCGCGTCGTGGGAAAGCCGAGCGTCTCGAAGCGCGTGATCGCCGACAGCCGGAGCGCGCGCGCCCACTCGGGTGCCGCCGCGCCGCCGTTCCGCGAGAACGCCTCGAAGCTGCGGAGGTACGCGTCGATCACGCGACCGCCTCGTCCAGGAGCCAGTCGTAGCCCCTGGCCTCGAGCTCCAGCGCCAGCTCCTTGTCCCCCGAGCGCACGATGCGCCCGTTGACCAGCACGTGCACGAAGTCGGGAACGATGTAGTTGAGCAGGCGCTGGTAGTGCGTCACGACGATCGTCGCGCTGTCGGGACGCTTGAGCGCATTCACCCCGCCGGCCACGATGCGCAGCGCGTCGATGTCGAGGCCCGAGTCGGTCTCGTCGAGGATCGCGAGCTTCGGCTCGAGCACCGCCATCTGGAGGATCTCGTTGCGCTTCTTCTCGCCGCCCGAGAAGCCCATGTTGACCGAGCGGGTGAGCATCGCGCCGTCCATCTCGACGAGCTTCATCTTCTCGTCCATCAGGTCGGCGAAGCTCATCGGGTCCACCTCCTCCTCGCCGCGCGCCTTGCGGATCTCGTTGTACGCGGCGCGCAGGAAGTAGGCGTTGCTCACGCCGGGAATCTCGATGGGGTACTGGAACGCCAGGAACACGCCCCGCTGCGCGCGCACCTCGGCATCCATCTCCAGCAGGTTCTCCCCCTGATAGGTCACGGAGCCGCCGGTGACCTCGTATGCGGGGTGCCCCGCGAGGATCTGCGCGAGGGTGCTCTTGCCGGAGCCGTTCGGCCCCATGACCGCGTGCACCTCGCCGGCGTTCACGGTGAGGGTGATGCCCTTGAGGATTTCCTTGTCGGCGACGGTGGCGCGCAGGTCCTTTATTTCTAGCATTTCGTGAATGTCATGAAAAGAGTGTTACCGCAACACTGTCATTCTGCACGACCCCGCGCGCAGCGTCGGGGGAGTGTCGGGATCCACTGTCCCGTGCGCAGTATCAAGCCACGAGCACCGGACAGGAGATCCCGACACTCGCTCGCTGCGCTCGCTCCGGCGGGATGACACCCCCGCCGAAGCGAGCCGTTCGTGCTACCCGACCGACCCTTCCAGCGTGATCCCCAGCAGCTGCTGCGCCTCGAGCGCGAACTCCATCGGCAGCTCCTTGAACACTTCCTTGCAGAAGCCGCTCACGATCATGCTCACCGCCTGCTCGGCGCTGAGCCCGCGCTGCTTGAGGTAGAAGATCTGGTCCTCGCCGATCTTGCTCGTCGAGGCCTCGTGCTCCACCTGCGCGCTGTTGTTGCCCACCTCGATGTACGGAAAGGTGTGCGCGCCGCACTCGTTGCCCACGAGCATCGAGTCGCACTGGGTGTAGTTGCGCGCGCCCTCCGCCTTCGGCATCACCTTCACCAGCCCGCGGTAGCTGTTCTGCCCCCCGCCGGCCGAGATCCCCTTGCTCACGATGTTCGACCGCGTGTTGCGGCCGATGTGGATCATCTTGGTGCCGGTGTCGGCCTGCTGCCGGTTGTTCACGACCGCCACGCTGTAGAACTCGCCCGTGCTGTTGTCCCCCTGCAGGATGACGCTCGGGTACTTCCAGGTGATCGCGGACCCGGTTTCCACCTGGGTCCACGAGATCTTGGAATTGGCGCCCGCGCACTTGCCCCGCTTCGTCACGAAGTTGTAGATGCCGCCCTTGCCCTCCTTGTCGCCCGCGTACCAGTTCTGGACGGTGGAGTACTTGATGGTGGCATCCTTGAGCGCCACGAGCTCCACCACCGCCGCATGGAGCTGCGACGTGGAGCGCTTCGGCGCCGTGCATCCCTCGAGGTAGCTCACGTACGAGCCCTCGTCGGCGATGATCAGCGTGCGCTCGAACTGGCCCGTGCCCTCCGCGTTGATGCGGAAGTACGTGCTCAGCTCCATGGGGCAGCGCACCCCCTTCGGGATGTACACGAAGGAGCCGTCGCTGAACGCGGCCGCGTTGAGCGCCGCGAAGAAGTTGTCGGAATGCGGCACCACGGAGCCAAGGTACTTCTGCACCAGCTCCGGATGCTCCTTCACCGCCTCGCCCAGCGAGCAGAAGATGATGCCGTGCTCCATCAGCTCGGCCTTCATCGTGGTGCCCACGCTCACCGAGTCGAAGATGGCGTCCACGGCCACGCCGGAGAGGAACTTCTGCTCGTTGAGCGGAATGCCGAGCTTCTCGTAGGTGCGCAGCAGCTCCGGGTCCACCTCGTCCAGCGACTGGAGCGGGGTCACCGACTTCGGGGCGGAATAGTAGGACTGCGCCTGGTAGTCGATGGGGGTGTAGCTGACGTTGGGCCAGTGCGGCTCCTTCATCGTCAGCCAGCGCCGGTAGCCCTTCAGCCGCCAGTCGAGCAGCCACTGGGGCTCATCCTTCTTGCTCGAGATGAGCCGGATGACATCCTCGTTCAGGCCCGGCGGAATCGTGTCCGTGTCGACGTCGGTGACGAAGCCGTACTGGTATTCCCGATTGACGAGCGACTCGATGGACGAACTCATGACAGCGATCTCCCGACCGTATTTGAGACAGGCATCGCCATGCCGTGGTGCCGGGCGCGCCGGCCCGGCGCGGAAAAACGGCACGCGCGAGGCCCGGTGGCGATACAAGAGTAAAGTAGTCGGTATTCCCCCCGGAGTCAACGCGGGTGGAATACCGCTAAAGCTTTTGTTTACATCGTCTTACCTGCGTTTTCGGTCCCTTTTTCAGCGCCCCGATGCCTCCCCCGGCCGCCGGCGCTGGCTCTCGCGGGGGGCACAGAGCATCTTGCCCGGATCGAATTCACCGCCCGGAGCACCGAATGATCCCAACGCCGATCAGCATCGAGACCACCCAGCCCTACCAGTGGGGGGAGCGCTGCCGCGGCTGGCACCTCATGCGTGCCGCCAATCTCAGCATCATCGAGGAGCGCATGCCGGCCGGCACCCGGGAGGTCCGCCACTGGCACGCCCGCGCCGCGCAGTTCTTCTACGTGCTCTCCGGCACCCTGACCCTGGAGGTCGAGGGCACCTTCCACCACCTGGCCCCGCGCACGGGCATCGAGCTGCCGCAGGGCACGGCGCACCAGGCGATCAACGAGACGGACGCCGACGTGGAGTTCCTCGTGATCTCCAACCCGCCCGCCCAGGGCGACCGCATCGACGCCGAGAAGGCCTGGCTGGGCAACATCCTCTAGGTGGGCCGACGCCGCTGCTGCTGCTGCTGCTGCTGCTGCTGTGGCTTGGATCGTACGCGAATTCCTCGAATGGGTGACGAATTCGCGCGATACCCCTGCCTTCGCCCGAGTCCGGCCTTCAGTCATCAGCACTTCTGAAAGTGGTGGTGGGAGCTGTCGCGACGATTCGCCGCCCATTCGAGGAATTCGCGTACGCCAGAAGGCCGGGTCGACGCCGCTTCCCGCCCGCACCGCTGACCCACAGATTGCGCCGATGACCACGCTCGCGACCCACGCCGCCACACGCTACGTCCAGCCTCTCCGCGAGGGCGGCTCCCTCCCCGCCGTCGTCGACACCGAGACCGGCGGCCTGTTCGTCGTCAAGTTCCGTGGGGCGGGGCAGGGCGCCAGGGTGCTCGTTGCCGAGCTCATCGTGGGGCGACTCGCGCAACGGCTTGGCCTGCCCACCCCCGACCTCGCCCTCATCGACCTGTCGCCCCGGTTCGGGCGCAGCGAGCCCGATCCGGAGATCCAGGAGCTCCTCCGCCGCAGCCACGGCCTCAACGTGGGCCTGCGCTACCTGGATGGCGCCTTCAACTTCGACCTCGCGGCCGCCGGCGACCTCGTCTCGGCCGAGCTCGCCGCGCGCATCGTCTGGCTCGACGCCTACGTCACCAACCCGGACCGCACCCACCGCAACCCGAACCTCATGGTCTCCGATCGCGCGCCCTGGCTGATCGACCACGGGGCGGCGCTCTACGCACATCACGACTGGGACTCGGTGGACGACGAGCGCACGCGGTCGCGCTTTCCCCTCATCAAGTCGCACGTCCTGCTCGCGAGTGCCGGCGACCTCCACGCGGCCGACGCCTTCAGCGTCGCGGCGCTCGCCGGGGATGCCATTACCGACATCGTCGCCGCCGTGCCCGACGCCCTGCTGCTCGATGCCGCCTCCGGCGCGGATGACTTCGCGAGCGCCGACGCCGCGCGCGACCGCTACGTGCGCTACCTCACGGCGCGCCTCGCCGCGCCGCGCGCCTTCGTCGACGAAGCCGTCGCCGCCCAGGCCCAGGTCCGCGCAAACCCGCCCCAGCACTTCAAGGCGCGCCGATGAGGCTGGGCGCACCCACCGAGCGTCCCCCGATGGACGACTCGCGCACGGAATACGAGTTCGCCATCCTGCGCGTGGTCCCGCACGTCCACCTCGGCGCCTTCGTCAACGTGGGCGTCGTGCTGCACGCCCGGCGCGCCGGCTACCTCACGCTGCGCGCCGTGCAGGACAGCGCGTCGCTGCACGCCCGCATCCCCGGGGTCGACGCCGACCTCCTCGCGCGCTACCTGGACTCCTGCATCGCGATCTGCGCCGGCAACGCCGACGCCGGCCCCGTGGCCCTCGCCCCCACCTCCGAGCGGTTCCACTGGCTTACCGCCCCGCGCTCCGACATCCTCCAGAGCTCGCCCGTGCACGAGGGCATCTGCGACGACGCGGCGACGGAGCTGGAGCGGTTGTTCGGGATGTATGTCGGATTAGGGATTAGGGATTAGGATCTGCGCGGGGACGCATCCCGAGCGGATGTCATCCCACGAGCGCGCGCAGCGCGTCGAGTCGGGATCCTCCATCCCTGCGGCTTGGCCGGCCAATCCGCTGAGCGAGTGGATCCCGGTTCGCTGCGCTCACGGGATGACAGCCGCCGGGACGCCACGCGCCGACACGCGGGCCGACAGCTCGAGCGGCGCGCGCAGTTCCTGATCCCTAATCCCTAATCCCGATCTTGATCCCTAATCTCTAATCCCGTACTACCTTTCCACACCCCCATCCGGAGTGCACGGGATGAACGAAGCCCAGATGAAGGCGCTGCTGCGGAAGACGCAGGCGGCGGCCGAGAAGGCCAAGCCGAAGAAGGACCGGACCTACGATGCCACGCTCGACGCCACGCGTCCCAAGAAGACGCAGGCCGAGGCCGAGGCGGATTCCGATGCCGCGGACCTGTTCCAGCAGATGAAGAAGCGCGAGTTCTAGGCGCGTGACGGGCGCGGCAAGCTTTTCGCAAATCCCTTCCGGCATGTCACGCGCATTCGTCAACGAGGACGCCGGGGGCGCCGCGCCACGGCGGGGCTACGGACTGCCGGCCCGGGACGATCCCGGATTCGATGCCGCGGCGGCCTCCGCGCTGCTGGAAGCCGCGCGTGCCGGCGAGACCGAGAGCGCCGAGCACGCCACCGGGTACTACTGGGGCGAGCCGCGCCTCCGCGAGCACGTGCAGCGCATCCAGGAGCGGGCGCGGGCCGAGGGCGACGACCGGCTGGAACAGCTCGCCCGGCGCTATCTCGGGTGACGTCACCCGTCGTCACCCTCCGCTCGGCGGACGGCGCGTCGATCGCGGCGCATCACGACGGCGCACACGTGGTCTCCTGGCGCCCCGCGGGTGACGGCGACGAGCGGCTCTTCCTCAGCGCGCGCACCGTGTTGCGCGAGGGCGTCGCGATCCGCGGCGGGATCCCGGTCATCTTTCCGCAGTTCGCCGCCGAGGGCCCGCTCCCGCGCCACGGGTTCGCGCGCACGATGCGCTGGACTCTCGCCGGCGTTGACGAGCCCGCGACCGGCGACGCGAGCGTCCGTTTCTCGCTCGTCGATTCGGAGGCCACGCGCCTGGTCTGGCCGGTGACGTTCGCGGCCACCATCACCGCGCGCGTTGGCGGCGCGCGGCTCGCCGTGAGCCTGGCGGTGCGCAACACCGGCGACACCGTGATCGACTTCAGCGTCGCGCTCCACACCTACCTGCATGTCGCCGACGTGGCGAGCGTGGAGCTCGAGGGCCTTCGCGGCTGCCGCTTCCGCGAGTCGAGCGCCCCCGGCGTGCTGCGGATCGACGACGAGTCCGTGCTGCGGCCGACGGGCGAGGTGGACCGCGTGTACGTCGACGTTCCGCGCCCGTTGCTGCTGCGCGAGCCTGGACGCGCGCTCGGAATCTCGGCCACCGGGTTTCCGGACGTGGTCGTCTGGAATCCCGGCGCGGCGAAGGCGGCGAAGCTGGACGACATGGAGCCCGGCGGCGAGCGGCGGATGCTGTGCGTGGAGGCGGCTGCCGTGCAGCGCCGCGTCGTCGTTGCGCCAGGCGAGACCTGGACCGGCACCCAGGTGCTCGAGGCTCGCTGAGCCGTTCGTCGCGCCTGGGCCACTCCCCTAGGAGCGATCCGCCCGCGCTTTTCTCCGTCACCGGTTGCTCCGCCCGAAGTGTCAGGGGGGTACGCTCTTTCTCGACAGCGTTTTGCCGCGGCGGACGCGGAGGGCGCGGAGGGCGCGGAGGACGGCCGCTCGGGCCGGCCACACGAGGCGTCGGTTCGGACCGGATGCACCGAGTTCACCGAAAACTGCCGAATCATTTCCGGTGCAGCGCGTCCGTCAGCGCGCCGTGAGGGGCATCCGGCAGTTTTCGTTTCAACTCGGTGCATTCGGTCCGAACCGGCCCGTCTGGATGCGTCCCGAGCGGATTGTCCGAACTGGCGTGTCTGGATGCGTCCCGAGCGGCCGTCCTCCGCGTCCTCCGCGGTGAAACGCTGTCCCCCCCCCCGGCACTTCGTGCGCGGTACGCTTCGGTGGCGCAGGGCGCGGCAGAGCAATGGTCTGTCGAGCGCAATGCGCTTACCATTCATCCTCCACTCACCCAACGACCGCCATGCCCGACCCGATCAACGACGCCGCCGCCGCCGGCCGCGACGGGCTCGCGACGCAGCTTCGCCAGCTCGAGGAGTTCATCGCCCGCACCGAGGCCGAGGGCGAGGAGCTTCCCGCCGAGGCGGTCGAGATGATCGCGCGCCTGCGCGAGATCGTCCGCGCGCTGGATGGCCTCACGTCGAGCATGGGGGGTCCGTGAGGGCGGCAGTCGCGCGCACGTCCTCGCGCCCAGGGCAGCTCGCGGCGCCGCGTCCACTTCAGGCCCGGCTCATACGGTGGGTGAGGCATGCCGCGACCCGGCGCTGAGCTGCCGGCTCGCTGGTCGATCCGCGCCGCAGAGGGCGCACGTGATCTCGCCGACGTGCGGCGGCTCGTGACGGCGCATGGCGACGCGCGGGCCGACACTCCCGGGGTGGAATATGTCTACGCGGATGCCGCCGGCATGCCCGGCCCGTACGTGCCGCCGCGCGGCGGCCTCTGGCTCGCCGTGGCCGACGACACCGGCGTGGGGTGCGTGGCCCTCCGTCCGGTGGACGAGAGCTCGGCCGAGGTGAAGCGGATGTTCGTGGACCCGGCGTGGCGCGGCTGCGGCATCGGTCGCGCGCTCATGGAGCGCGTCATCGAGGAAGCCCGCGTGCGCGGCTATGCGATGCTGCGGCTGGGCACCCTGCACGACATGGACGCAGCGCTGGCCCTGTATCGCTCGCTGGGCTTCCAGCCGATCGCCCGCTACCGCGCCGACGAGCTGATCGACACCCGCTTCTTCGAGCTGCCGCTCTCTGGCCGCTCTGACGAAGGGGGAGGCGGCATCTGACGGATGCGGCGGTGATCCGACGGCCGAGCGCTGGAATGCACGGGGTGCACATCGACCGCGCGACGTCGCGGCGTTGAAAGCGGTGTGACAACCCGATGCCCCTCACGTTGCTGCACGGGGGCACCGTTCAATGCGCGTCGGGTCCGTTCGATGCTGTCTCCCCGTTCGTCTGAGCGACCCTCAGGGCACCAGGTACGACCCGCGTCGCGCGGCCACCGCGCCGATGCCCTGCTCGCCGAGGGTGACGAGCTCCAGCCACGCGTCGCGCGCCACGATCACCGGCGAGGCATCGAGGTCGTCGTGCGCGAACGCCGTCACCGCCGCCCCCTCGCGGCGCGCGGCCTCCACCAGCGCGGCGATGCGCGGCACGTCGTCCACTTCCGCGCCGTCGAGCGGCCAGATGAGCGCGAGGCGCGCGGTGGTGTTGGTGAGCAGCGCCATGCCGGAGCGGAGCGCGTTGATCGTCGACGCGCCGGCCGCCACCCGCGCGACGCGCACCTCGGCCGGCGCCGGCGCCTCGCGCGGCAGCACCACGACGACGGTGTGCGCTCCCGCGGCCCGTGCGCCATCGACCAGCGACTGAAGTAGTT
>JAQBPZ010000210.1 GCA_028287225.1 Gemmatimonadota bacterium | reverse complement strand
AGAAACGGAAGGCCGGCAGGCCGTAACCGCCGCTCGGCAACTGCTTCGACGCAGCGGGAACAGGTCTCGGCAACGGCTTCAACGCAGCAACTGTCTTGGCAGTCATGCGTCAAGGGGGGTTGCGTGGGTCCAAGGTTGCTGCGTGCGGAGCAGGGTGTTGAGGATCGTGAGCAGCTTTCGCATGCAGGCGACGAGCGCGAGCTTCTTCGGCTTACCGGCGGCGAGGAGGCGGTCGTAGAAGGCTTTCAGGACGGGGTTGTGTCGGCTGGCGACGAGGGCGGCCATGTAGACCGCCGCCCGTACGCTGGCGCGCCCGCCGTGGATCGTGCGCCGCCCGCGCCAGGTGCCCGAGTCCCGGTTGAGCGGCGCGACGCCCACCAGCTTCGCGATCGCGCGCCGGCCGAGATGCCCGAGCTCGGGGAGCGCGGCGAGCAGCGTGCGCGCGACGACGGGCCCGATGCCCGGCACGCTCTGGAGCAGGTCGTCGCGCTCGCGCCACACGGGACTTTCGCGAATCATCGTGCCGAGCTCGCGGTCGGCCGCGCCGAGCTGCCGCGTGAGGAACGCGATCGTCTGCCGGAGGCTCACGGTCACCGCCCGGTCGCCCCGGCTGCGCGCCATGCCCAAGCGGTTCTGCTCGGCGACGAGCATCTCCACGAGTTGACGCCGCCGGGCCACGAGCGCGTCGAGCGCCTGGGTAGCCGCATCCGGCAGGGCGCGCACCGGCGGCTGCACGCGTTCGGCAAAGAGGGCGAGCATCGCCGCATCGAGGTGGTCCGTCTTGGCGAGCTGCCCGGTCGAGCGGGCGAAGTCGCGGACCTGCCGCGGATTGACCACGACGACCGGGAGCCCCGCGGCCACCAGCGCCGCCACGGCCGGGAGCTCATAGCCCCCCGTGGCTTCCAGGACGAGTAACTGCGGCCGCTCGGCGCAGAGCCGCTCGACCAGTGTTCGCCGCCCCGGCTCATCATTCGCCACCGTCCACTGCGCCCCGCTCGGCCGCACGGCGACGACCAGCTCCGCTTTCGCGACATCAATCCCGATGAACATCGACGCCCCCGACGGGTGAGGGTCGCACGCGCCCGGTCTTGTCATCATGCGGGCTCGGCGGACTGCCGGCCCGGGCAACTGTTCGGGCTCTGTACGACGCGTGATCGCGGTGCCGCTCCGGCTGCGTTGCGGTCTCGAGGACCGAGAGGGTAACGAGCTGGCACCGACGACCAACTTGCCATCAATCGCGTCCGGTGGGCAGATACAAGAGGGCGCAGAGGGGAACGGCGAGGACGCAGAGGAGAGCATTCCCTTGAAGCAGTCCTCCGTGCCCTCTGTGTCCTCTGTGGTCAAATGCCGTTGCACGAGCGTTTTACCACAGAGGACACGGAGGACACAGAGGACATGGAGAACCGCTTCAGGTTGTTGCAGTCCTCTGCGTCCTCGCTGTTCCCTCGGCGCCCTCTGCGTTGAAGCAGTTGACCTTGCCGAGCAGCCGTGCGTCGTGATCTCTCGATGACGCTCACCGCGTCACGTGAAGCGCGCGGTCCAGGAAATCGGTGATGACCTGCACCGCGAGCTGGGCGCCGAGGCCGCCCGGCGCCATGTCGAAGCCATGCTCGGCCCACGGCACCTCCACCTGCATCACGGGCACGTGCGCGGCGCGCAGGCGGCCGGCGGCGCCACGGTTGAACTCGGGCTTCACCACGTGGTCGCGCGCGCCGTAGAGCAGCAGCGTGGGCGGGAGGCCGGCGCGCACGAGCGTCGAGGGCGATGCATCCCGGTAGCGCGCGCCCTGCTCCGCCGGGCTCCCGCCGAGGAAGTCGCGCAGCACGGCGCGAACGTCGATGGGGTCGGGAGCGGGCAGGTCGCGGTATCCCTGCACCAGGTCGAATGGCGCGTAGATGGCCACCACCGCCTGCACCGCCGGCATGCCCGGCGTCCATGCGGCGAGCTCCGCGAGGTGGCCGCCCGCCGAGCGGCCGAGCAGGGCGATGCGGGTGGTGTCGATGCTCCACGCGGCAGCGGAGTCGCGCAGCAGAACGATGGCCCGGCGCACGTCGTCGAGCTGCGCGGGGAAGCGTGCGGCCGGCGCGTGCCGGTAGTCGATGGACGCCACGGTGTATCCGCTGGACGCGAGCGTTCGGCTGACGCCCGCGCCCTGCGAGGGATCGCCCGCGCGCCATGCGCCGCCGTAGATGACGACGACGGTGGGACGAGAGCCGGGGAGGGTGCCGTGATACAGGCGGAGGCGGAGCGGCGCGCCGTCGGCGGCGCGGTACGCGATCGCCTGCTCGCGCACGGCGCCCTGGAGGGCGGGGGTGCGGAAGGCGTCGAGCGGGGAATAGCGGGCCACGCCGGCGTCGGGGCCGATGGCCGCGCTGGCGGCGTGGGCCGTCCGGTCGAATCGCCAGAGCGGCCGGAGCGCGACGCCGCCCGCGACGAGGAGCGCCGTCATCGCGGCGAGGCGCGCGGTGCGATGTCCGCGCAGCAGGCGCCACGTCACGAGCAGCCACACGAGATCCGCGAGCGCGAGCAGTGGCGAGTACTCCGTGATGCCGACGGTGAGGAGCAGCATCCCCATGGAACGCGGCGGCACCAGGACCATCGCCGAGGCCAGGACGAGCAGGGCGGTGACGAGGAGCGCGACGCCGAGCGCGAAGGCGCCCGAGCGGCGCGGCGCAGGGGCGCGGGTCACCGCGCGGCGCGGATGAGGTTGCGCAGCAGGGCGATCTGGCCGCCATGGTAGGTGGCGTGCTCCACGACGCCGTGGAGCATCTCGGCCACGGAGTAGTCGTGGCCCGGGAGCATCGCGTCCAGGCGCTCCGGGGACAACGAGGCGGCCGCCCGCGCGAGGGCGCGGTGGCGCTCGTGGAGCTGCACGATGGCGGCCTGCCAGCGCGCCGGGGTGGAGGTGTCGAGCGAGGCGAAGTTCTCGCCAGGCCGAGGGATCACCTGTTCGCCGGCGAGGCGGCGGCGCGCGATGTCGGTCCAGACGCCGACGTGCCCGGCGAGCTCGCCGATGGTATGCAGCACCGGCGCGGCGCGGACAGCCGCCTCGGCGGCAGTGATGTCGCCGAGAAGCGTCGCGAGGGCATCGCCGTGCCAGGCGGGCCCGGTGAACGCACGCTCGATGTGTCGCGGGAGCGAGAGCATGCGGGAAGGTACGGAACGGCGGGCCGGCTGGTCAGGACTGGGGTCGATCGGTCCATCGGTCCATCGGTCCATGGCGCCAACAACAAGACAGGAAGCCGAAGGCGTGGAACAGGGGCCGCTGGGCACGGCGGGCGCAAAGCACGGGACGGAAGATCCCGACAGCTGCGCTGCGGGATGACACACGCCCGGGACGTCGCGGGGCCAACCGAAAAACCGACAACCGACAAACCGACAAACCGGCCAACCGCCGTCTCAGGGTCGCTCGGCGCTCGGCATCCGGGTCACGGTGGCGCAGGCGGACTGGCCGTCGGGGGCGGCCGGCGCGAGCGGATTCTGGGTGTTCACCGCGATGGCGCAGGTGAATCCGTCGGTGACCTGCTCGTGGCGGGCGGTCGCGCTCCAGTACCCGGGGCCGGCCGAGAGCGTGATCGTCATGCCGTTGGACGGCTTCACGTTCAGGTGCGACTGGTCCAGGGCGTAGCGCGCGGAATCCGCGTAGAAGAGCTCCTGCGCCGGCACCAGGTTCCTGAGGTCGCTGCGCATGGCGGAGATGTACGCCTTGCGCCGGCTCCCGTTGAACTTCGGGACGGCGATCCCAGCGAGCACCCCGATGATCACGACGGTGATCATCAGCTCGATCAGCGTGAACCCTTTCCGTAACGGTGACTGCATGAGGCTCGCGGCACAGGCGCAGCGTCTGCCGGAGGGGACCGGCTTGCCACTGCTTATGGTCGGGGAGGCGTTCGAAAAGTGTGCCAGATCACAACCGCATCTTTCAAGCCGGCACGGCAGAGGTCGGTAATGTCGGGACTCTTCTTTGGCTGGGCTGGCCCCTCGGTCGGGATGATCCTTGTGTGGCGGTACTGGCCACTCAGTCGAAGGTTGGGCGGATCGTGACGGATTGAAACGGATCACTTCGGATCTGTTCCGTCCCGAGGGACAGTGCAACGCACTGCGGCCGGGATGTTTGGAGGGTGCGGGGCTGCCCGGGTACCCCCGCGATGTGTCAGTGCGGGGCAGACAGCATGGCTGGCTCGGCGAGGCGACTCGAGCGAGCGCGATGACCCGGCCCCGCACCCTCAAACATCCCGGGTCCGCCGAGATGATTGCTGGCATGCGAACGGATCTCATCCGTGGCGATCCATCTCAATCCGTCACGATCCGCCCCAACTTCGACTGAGGGGCCATT
>JAQBPZ010000209.1 GCA_028287225.1 Gemmatimonadota bacterium | reverse complement strand
CAGGTGAACCAGAACGACGACTTCGGCTGGCCGTATTGCTATTACGCGGTGGAGCCGAAGAAGCTGGTGGACGCGCCGGAGTACGGGGGCGACGGGCAGAAGTCGGCCCGCTGCGCGGACAAGAAGGGGCCGGTCGCGGTGTTCCCGGGCCACTGGGCGCCGATGGCCCTGCTGTTCTACAAGGGCTCGGCATTCCCGGCGCGCTATCGTGACGGTGCCTTCATCTCCTTCCATGGCTCGTGGAACCGCGCGCCCGAGCCGCAGGCCGGCTACCGGGTGGTGTTCCAGCCGATGGCGAACGGTGCGGGGAGCGGCGCGTTCGAGACCTTCGCCGACGGGTTCGCCGGCGTGCCGGCAACAGCGCTGCAGCCCGGAACGGCGAAGCACCGGCCGGTCGGCCTGGCGACGGCGCCGGACGGCGCGCTGTTCGTGACGGACGACCTCGGGGGCCGCGTGTATCGCATCACGTACGGCGGCGGGAAGTAGCCATTCTGGCCCCGCCTCCCGCGCTCACGGCCGGCGACGCTCCTGCGTCGCCGGCCGTTTCCTCGCCGGACGCCGTCAGCCATGCGCCCTCTCGCGCGTGGCGCTGGCTCGGGCTCGCGGTCCGCGTGCTGCTGGTGGCGCTCGCGGCCTGGGCGCTGCGCCGCGAGCTGGCCGGGCTCGACGCCGGCTCGCTGGTGGCCGCCCTGCGCGGCTACACGGTGCAGCACGTGGTGGTGGGGCTCGCGGCCACCGCCGGCAGCTTCGCGCTGCTCGGCGTTATCGAGCTGATGGCGCTGCGCTACGCGGGCCGGCCCGACATCCCGCGCGCCACGGGGATGATCACGGGGTTCGTGGCCAACGCGTTGAGCCAGGCCATCGGCGTGGCGCTGCTCACGGGGGCCGCCGTCCGGATTCGCGCGTATCGCAGCCACGGGGCGAACGCGAGCGACGTTGCGCGCATCAGCGCCTTCGTCACCCTCACCGTGACGCTCGGCCTGCTGGCCACGGGGGCCGTGGCGTTCCTGGCGAGCAGCGCGCCGCTGTCGCTCTGGCACCTCACGCTGCCGGTTCGCGCCGTGGGCGCGATGCTGGCGGGGGTGGTGCTCGCGTATCTCGGGTGGAGCGCCGCGGGACACCGCGCGACCATCGGCCGTGGCGCGTGGCGCATCGTGAAGCCGCGACCGGCGCTGGCACTCGCGCAGACGGCGCTCGCGTCGCTCGACTGGATCGTGACGGGCTCCCTGCTGTACCTCGTGCTGCCTCCCGCGGCCGCGGTCGGCTATGCGACGAGCCTGCGCGTCTATCTCGTCGCGCAGACCCTCGGCACGCTGAGCCACGTGCCGGGCGGCGCCGGGGTGTTCGAGCTGCTGGTGCTCGCCCTGCTCGCGCCGGTCGTGGCCGCGCCACTGCGCGCGGGGATCGTCGCGTCGCTCGTCGTGTTTCGCGTGCTGTACTACGTGCTGCCGCTGGTCGGGGCGTGCATCGTGACGGGGATCGCCGAGCTGCGCGCAGCGCGCCGGCCGGAGGTGGTGCATGCCCGCTGACGTCGCACAGGCGCTCCGCGCGCCGGCGGCCGATGCGCATCACTCCCGGACCGACACCGCCGCCGGCATCACCTGGCTGATCGACAATGCGGAGGCGTATGCGGCCCTGATCGACGCGTGCCGCACCGCGCGCACGTCGATCTGGATCACGCAGCTGGCCTTCGATGCGGACTGCGTGGCGTACGCTGCGGCGGGTGAGCCGACCACCATCACGCGGATCGCCGACGTGCTGCTCGAGGCGAGCGCACGCGCGGTGGACGTGCGCATCCTGCTCAACTCGAGCATGCTGCTCGACACCGCGACCCCGCTGCGCGCGCACTATGCCGCCGCGCACGCGGACGGTGCGTGTCTGCGCATCCGGGGCATCAGCCGCTTTCCGCAGCTGCTGCACGCCAAGATCGTCGTCGTCGACGGGCGGGAGGCGTTCCTCGTGGGCTCCCCATTCGCGAACGGGTACTGGGACGATTCGCAGCACCTGCCGACCGACGAGCGGCGGCCGCCGCGCGAGCTGGGCGGCCGCCCCCTGCACGACCTGTCCCTGCGCCTGTCCGGCGGAGCCGCCAGCACGCTCGGCGCGGCGTTCGTGGAGCTGTGGAATGGTGCGGACGACATCGCGGCGGGCGACGAGGAGCCGATGTGCGCCGCGATGGATGCCGCACCGGAGCCGGATGGCGACGTGGCGATTCGGATCGTGCAGTCCGCACCGCGCGTGCGGCGCGCCCTGCAGCCGCCGGAACGGACGGAGATCCTGCCCGCGCTGCTGGAGGGACTCGCCCGCGCGCGGCGTCTCGTGTACGTCGAGCACCAGTACCTGAGCTCCCTCGCCGTGATCGGCGCCCTGCGCGCGGCGCTGGACCACGAGCCCGGGCTGGAGGTGATCGTGGTGCTCAACCAGAACCCGGACGTGACCGCGTACCGCGGGTGGCAGAACCTGCGCCTCGCCGCGAGCGGGTTGTTCGATCACCCGCGGGTGGGGCTGTTCGCGCTGTGGACCGCCGCGCCGTGCGACGCCAGCGGGCGCACGGTCATCAACCAGGTCTTCGTGCACAGCAAGGTCGTGGTAGTGGACGACCGCTGGGCGATGGTGGGCAGCGCGAACCTCGACGGCGTGTCGCTCCAGACCTACGGCGACGACTTCTCGGGATGGCTGGGCCAGCACGTGTTCCGCGGGGTTCGCAACTTCGACGTGGCGGCGGTTCTATCAGCTACCGGGCCGACCGCGCGGGCAGTTCTGGAGCTGCGCACGGCGCTCTGGCGCGAGCACCTGGATGCCCCCGACCTCGATGCCGAGGCGGCCCCGGCCGGTGGATGGTTGCAGGAGTGGCGCCGGCGCGCGGCCGAGCACGCCAGGTGGCTGTGTGCGGGAGCGGCGATCGATGCGCCGCGGATCATCCTGCTCCCGTACAGCCGGTCGAGCACGCCAATCCGCCAGCTTGGCGAGGCCGCTGGTGTCACCTTTGCCAATGACGGGCTTGTGGTGGCCTTCGATCCATCGTGGGCGGAGGTGCACCTGAGTCCGAACTGGCTGCGCAACATGCTTGCGTGACCGGGTGCCGAGGGAGGTGTCGCGATGGCCGGCGTGGAATGGCGGGCGGGTGCGGACGTGCGGGCGCGGATCGATCGCGACTTTCGCGCGTTCGTCGGTGACGCAGGGTTCCCCTGCCTGGCGGGCAAGGGCGCGGTGAAGCGTGGCGACTACACCCTGGGCGTCTATCCCGCACTCGGGAGCCTCGATGCCACGCGGCAGCTGGTGGTCGACCTTGGGTGCTTCACGAAGTCGATCCCGGCCGACGGCGCGGGGCTGCGCACCTTCGCCGCCGTATTCACGGGCGAGGCGCCCGCCGACGAGCTGGCCTACGAGCGTGCGCTCTGGCGGCAGCTGCAGGGGCTGCACGACGCCGATCCGGTGAGCGCGTGGGACCCGAGGGTGAGCGGCGACCCGGCTGAGGCCGAGTTCTCGTTCAGCTTCGGCGGTCGGGCACTCTTCGTGGTGGGACTGCATCCGGCGAGCTCGCGGCTCTCGCGGCGCTTCCGCTGGCCGGCGCTGATGTTCAACCCGCGCGCTCAGTTCGACCGCCTGAAGGCGGAGGGCCGGTTCGACCGGATGCGCGACCTGGTGCGCGAGCGCGACGTGGCGCTCCAGGGCTCCATGAATCCCAACCTCGCCGACTTCGGCCAGGCCTCGGAGGCGCGGCAGTATTCAGGACGCGCGACGGAGCCGGGGTGGGAGTGTCCGTTTCATAGAAAGCGGTAGGACGGTAGGACTGTAGGACGGTAGGACCGAATGGCGGTTTGTCGGTTTTCGGTTTATCGGTTCACGGCGTGCCCCGGGACGCAGGGGCTGACCGAGGCCGGCCGGAAACCGACAAACCGGAAACTGAAAAACCGTCCTGCGGTCCTACCGTCCTACCGTCCTACCCTCCACAACCCACCATGCCCCCAGTGCTCAAGCGCCACCTCGCTCCGCAGACCGGCACCGGCTTCCTCGTGCGCGAGGGGCAGTTGCTGCGCATCACCGATCCGCAGGGAGAGCAGGTGTCCGACCTGATCTCGTTCGCGCGCGACGACTCGCGCGAGTGGCTCTCGTCGGGACGGACGATCGACTACGCCAACACCATCTATCTCACGACGGGGCACACGCTGTACTCCAACCGGAGCCGGCCGATGTGGACCATCGTGGAGGATGCGGTGGGGCGCCATGATTTCCTGCTCACGCCGTGCAGCCCGGAGACGTTCACGATCATCTACGGGACGACCGGGCACCACCCGAGCTGCTTCGAGAACCTCGCGAAAAACCTCGCGCCCTTCGGCATTGCGCCGGACGTGATCCCCACGACGTTCAACGTCTTCATGAACGTGGTGGTGACGCCGAGCGGCGAGCTGCAGATCCTGCCGCCAAGGTCGAAGGCGGGCGACCACCTGCTGCTCCGCGCCGAGATGGACATGATCGTGGGGGTCACGGCCTGCTCGGCGGAGCTGTCGAACAACGGGAGCTTCAAGCCGATCGACGTGGAGCTGCTGGATGCGCCGCCGGAACCGCCGGCTCGCGGAGACCTGCGAAGCGCGCACGCAGCGTCCGCTCCGATGTAGCGGCGTGGTGCAGCACCACGCCGCGGTAGCGCACTCCGCCGAGCACCAGGCGCGAGGCGACGGCGATCCAGCTGCACAGCGCGCGCTCCACGATCCACACGGGCGCGAGCAGTGAGGCGCTCACCGGGAACACGCGCCGCGCCCCGCCGCGCCACCGTCCGGCCTCGGCGGTGAGCATCACGAGCAGCGCGGCGCCGACGAGCCCGCGCCAGCCCCAGCGCACGGCGAGCACGGCGAGCACTGGCAGGAAGGCGAGCTGCACGAGCAGCCGCACGGGACGCGCGAGCTCGTCGTACGCCTGCCGAACACGCTGCGAGAAGAAGTGGCGGGTGGTGGAAGGCCGGCGCTCCACGTACGCGTCGAGCAGCACGGCTTCGCGTCCGCCGGCCGCCTGCACGGTCCGAACGAGCTCCAGGTTCTCGAACATCGCGCGTCCGTCGTAGCCGCCGGTGGCACGCAGGGTCGAGCGCCGCACGGCGAGGGTGCCGGGCCAGTCGCCGCCGGAGACGCGGTTCAGGAGCATGCGCCCACTGTCGATGCGTGCATGCCACGGAAGCGGCGCGAAGTAGTTCTGCGGGCGCACGACATGCGCGTCGGCGAGTGCGCCAGCCACGTGCGCGAGCGTCTCGTCGTCGTACCGCACGTCGTCGTCGGCAATGACGACATGCTCGTGCGACGCGAGGCGCAGCCCGGTGAGCACGCCGCCCACCTTCCCCATGGGCGTGGCAAGGTCGGCGGCAGGCGCAACATGGCGCACGACGTCGCCCCACGCCGCCGCGTGCCGCGTGAAGACCTCCGGGGCCGAGCCGTCCACGACGATCGTCTCGGCACGCGTGGCGATGTGCCTGAGGTACGCGGTGAGCTCTCCCTCGGCCTGCGAGGTGGCACTGCGGATCGGCAGGATGTAGGTGACGGGATCGCGTGCTGAGCCGGGCATGTGGGGGACGGGCGCAACTGGCGTGCCCATCTGCCCCTCTGTCGGGATGATCCTTGTGTGGCGGTACTGGCCACTCAGTCGAGGTTGGGCGGATCGTGACGGATTGAAACGGATCACTTCGGATCTGTTCCGTCCCGAGGGACAGGGCAACGCGTCGCGGCCGTGATGTTTGGAGGGTGCGGGGCTGCCCGGGTACCCCCGCGATGTGTCAGTGCGGGGCAGACAGCACGGCTGGCTCGGCGAGGCGACTCGAGCGGGCGCGATCGACCCGGCCCCGCACCCTCAAACATCCCGGGTCCGCCGAGATGATTGCTGGCATGCGAACGGATCTCATCCGTGGCGATCCATCTCAATCCGTCACGATCCGCCCCAACTTCGACTGAGGGGCCATT
>JAQBPZ010000204.1 GCA_028287225.1 Gemmatimonadota bacterium | reverse complement strand
TTCGCGCAGCAGGATGACATCCACCCACGCTGTTCCTAATCCCTAATTCCTAATCCTTCAGATCTTCACCGGCACATGGTACGCCTTGAGTATCCCGTCGATCTCCGCCTTCCGCCGGAGGATGATCGCGTCGAGGGTGTCGCGCAGCGCGGTGTCGCCGCGTCGCACGCCCATCGCCATGTCGAAGACGAAGGGCAGGTAGGGCACGTCGATCTCCGGCGACACCGGCACCACCCGGAGCGCGGTGGGCGACCGTTCGGCGAAGTAGCCGGCGAGCGGCCCCCAGACCACGGCGACGTCGACCTCGCCGTCGGACACCGCGCGCACGATGCGGCTCGGCGGGTTTGGCTGGAGGTAGTTGCCGATGACGGTGTACCCGCGGACGTTGCGCACGATGTGGCGGTTGGTGAGCGCCTGCGCGGGGGGCGTGTTCGCGTAGTCGTCCCCGACCAGCTGCACCCCGACGCGCAGCGACCTGAGTCGCGGGTCGTCGAACGACGTGATGCGCGGCCCGTTCCGTCGCGTGACGAAGGTGTAGGTGGACCGGTAGTACGGCCGCGTGGCGAGCACCGGCCCGAAGCCGGAGGGCACGCCGATGAACAGGTCGCAGATGCCGGCCTTGAGGGTGTTGCGGCTGAAGCCACGCCGCTGCGCCCACCAGGTGTATTCGACGCGGGTGCCCATCTCGCGCGCGACGAGCTGCGCGATCCGGTTCTCGAACCCCTCCTCCTTCGCGTAGCTGAAGGGCAGGTTGTTCGGGTCGGCGCAGACGCGCAGGGGCGGACGCGCGGGCGCCGGTGCGGGCGCGAGTGCGGGTGCGGCACCCAGCAGGACGAGCGCGGCGACGGGGCCGGCCGCGCGCCGGAGGAGCAGGAACATATGGATATACACATAATGAAGGACGGCACCACCTGCACGCCGCGTGGGCGCATCAATCGTTCCAACGGCCGAGCCTGTCGGCTTGGCTTTTGCGACCCTGCGGCGCGATGCGGACCATCCCTCGTTTCGCCCTCGCGCTGCTCGCGGCCTGGGTGCCATCCGTAGTGCCCTCCGTACTCGCCGTGCAGCCGCCCGCCGCGCGGCCGCCGCGGTGGATCGTCGTCTCCAACGAGCGCTCGCACGACCTCTCGCTGTTCGACGGCGCGACGCGGCGCCTCGTCGCCAGCATCCCGGTGGGTGCCCGGGCGCGCGGCGTGCGCGTGAGCGGGGATGGCGCCACGGTGCTCGTGGCGCTCAGCAACGACGTGCCGCAGACACCCGGCCCGAACGACGGCATCGCGGTGGTGGACCTCGCGACGCGGCGCGTGGTGCGGCGCTACAAGGCCGGTACCGACCCGGAGCAGTTCGTCGTCACCCCCGACGGCCGGCGCATCTTCGCGGCCAACGAGGATGCGGGCACCGCCTCGTCCATCGATCCCGCCACCGGCCAGGTGCGCGCGCGGCTCGTCGTGGGCACGGAGCCGGAGGGCGTCGGCTGCTCGCCCGACGGCCGGTTCGTGTACGTCACCGGCGAGACGAGCAACACGGTGTCGGTCATCGACGTGGCGGCCGAGAAGGTCGTCGCGACCTTCCTGGTGCCCGCGCGGCCGCGCGCCGTCGCGTTCAGCCACGACGGCCGGTACGCCTACGTGACGAGCGAGGTCGGGGGCACCATCACGCGCGTGGACGCGCGCCGGCACCGCGTGCTGGCGAGCGCGCGCATCGGCACCGGCGAGGAGAAGCCGGTCGGCGTGGCCGTCTCGCCCGACGGGCGGCGCGTCTACCTCGTGACCGGCGGGGCGAGCGCGCTGGTGGCCGTCGATGCTGCGACGCTGCGCGAGGTGGGACGCGTGGGCGTCGGGCGCCGCCCGTGGGGGATCGCGCTCTCGGCCGACGGGCGCCTCGCGTTCACCGCCAACGGGGTGAGCGACGACATGTCGGTAGTGTCGCTGCCCGACCTCAGGGTGCTGCAGACGGTGCGCACCGGCTCCCGGCCCTGGGGCGTGGCGATCGTTCCGTGAACGACGCCGGGATGGGAACGAAGCTCCTCTGGTCTGCCGGCCTGGTGCTCGTGGTGGTGATCCTCCGCACGATCATCGGTGCGCTGATGCGGCGCACGCTGCGCGACGGCCCGGTGCGCGAGGAGACGGCGGAGTCGCGGTTCATCGTGCAGCAGGCGGTGTCGCTGATCGTGCTCGTCGTGATGCTCGTGGGCTTCGCGCGCATCTGGTTCAACGATCCCGGCCGCCTGGCCACGGTGATCGGGCTCGCGACCGCCGGCGTGGCCGTGGCGCTGCAGCGTGTCATCACGGCGTTCGCGGCGTACCTCATCATCCTGCGCAGCCGGATCTTCGCGATCGGCGACCGCATCACCATCGGCGGCGTCCGTGGCGACGTGGTGGCGCTGGGGCTGATGCAGACGACCGTGATGGAGATGGGCGAGCCGAAGTCGGCGGAGACCGGCGACCCGCGGGTCTGGGTGTCGGCCCGCCAGTACACGGGGCGCCTGATCCGCGTGACGAACGACAAGATCTTCGACACGCCGGTCTACAACTACACGCGCGAGTTTCCCTTCATGTGGGAGGAGCTTGCTGTGGGGATACGCTATGGTGACGACAGGAAGCTCGCCGAGGACATCCTGCTCCAGGCAGCGCGCCGGCACACCGCGACGCTCGTGAGCGACGCGACGCCGGCGTTCGCCCGACTGCGCTCACGCTTCCTGATCCCCGAGGTGGTCTCGCTGGAGCCGCACGTGTACCTGCGGCTCACCGACAACTGGGTGGAGCTCTCCGCGCGCTTCATCGCGCCGGTGCACGGGGTGCGCTCGCTCAAGGACGCGATGAGCCGCGAGATCCTCGAGGGCTTCGAGGCCGCGGGGCTGGAGATCGCGTCGGCGACGTACGAGATCGTGGGGCTGCCGGTGGTGCGGATGGAGGGGCGGTAGGGCGGTAGGACCGAAGGACGGTTTGTCGGTTTCCGGTTTGTCGGTTTACGGCGTGCCTCGGGACGCATTGGCAGACCGGGGCTGGCCGTAAACCGACAAACCGGAAACCGAAAAACCGTCAGTCCTTATATGGATCGAACTCGTTCGGCCCGGCCATGGCAACCACCAGCGGCCGCAGGGTGTGCAGCACTTCCACCGTCTGCTCCTGCGCCGCCAGCACGTCCGGCAGCCGCCGGTACGCGTGCGGGCTCTCATCCAGCCCGCCGCCGCGCAGGATCACTCCCTTCTCGGCGAGCCAGCCCTTCATCATCTCCGGCGTCACGAGCCCGGAGGAGAGCTGCTTGCCGGTGCGCCGGTTGCGCTTGCCCGCGGCCTGGGTGCGCGACATCACCCGCCCCGCGCCGTGCACGGTGGAGTAGAGGGCGGCGCGCTGCGTGGCCATGAGATCGGCGTCGCCACTGGCGCCGGCATCCACCCCCTGCACGATCACCGCGTCGTCGCCCATCGACCCGCCGATGAATCCCTTCTGTCCGGGAAAGGCCGGCGTGGCGCCCTTGCGCACCACGATCACGTCCTCGCCGCCATGCTGCTCCCGCCAGGCGAAGTTGTGGTGGTTGTGCACGAGCTCCAGCTCGCGCGCGCCGAGGAGCGAGACCACCTTCCGCGCCACCCACTCGCGGCCGACGTAGGCATAGCGGCCCGCGAGGTTCATGAGGTGCCAGTAGTCGTGGCCGATGGGCGCGTTCAGGTCCAGCAGCACCTCGCGCTCGGGGACGCGCGCGGTCCATTCCTTCCCCTGGCCGAGCGCGAGGAAGCCCGACGCGACCGTGTGCCCGAACCCGCGGCTGCCGAAGTGCACGCCCACCCAGAGGGTATCGTGCCCGTCGGCGAAGAGGTCCACGTAGTGGTTGCCGCTGCCGACGGTGCCGAGCTGCTGCCGCGCCTTCACGCGCAGCCCCTTGCGGTACTTCTCCGGCACCGCGTCCCACGCCGGGTCGTCGAACAGCGGGTCGTTCACCGGCGCATCCTTCGATTCGTTGCGCAGGCCGATGCCGAAGCTCACGGTATCCGCGATCTCGTCCGCGATGCCGGCGAGGGCCTTCCGGACGCGCTCGGGATCGGCGCCGAGGTCGGCGACGGTCATGTCGGTGCGGATGGCGGCGTTCCCGCACGCGATGTCGAAGCCGATCGACACCACGCTGAGCTGGTCGCGGTACGCGGCCACGCCGCCGATCGGCATCACGTAGCCCACGTGGCCGTCGGCCATGAGGGCGGCGTCCACCGCGTTGGCGCGCACCTGCTCGAACTGCGCGATGGTCTTCTCGTCATGCTGACCGAAGATCTTCATGCACACGCCACGTCGCGAAAAACAGACCGCTGGTCCGTCTAGCGGCTCCGCCGCAACGCGGGCGCGGATGCGGGCGCGCGCCGGTGGTGCGTCGCCTGCTCGTACGAGTACGCCAGGCCGATGAGCGTCGGTTCGGCCCACGGACGTCCCAGGAGCTGGAGCCCCGCGGGGAGCCGGTCGTCGCGCGTGTAGCCCATCGGCACGGTGATGGCCGGAAAGCCGGTGCTCGGCGAGAAGAGCTGGCTGTTGTCGCCCGCGGGGGTGTTGAGGTCCCCGATGAGGCGGGGCGGGTTGCTCCAGGTGGGATACGCGAGCGCGTCGAGGTGGAGCGAGTCCATCGCGGCCAGCGTCGCGGTGCGGAGCCAGGCGCGGAAGGTGTCGCGCGAACGGCAGCCGGGTGCATCGGGAGAGAGCGAGTCGGCCTGCGCGGCTTCCAGCCGCGGCTGGATCGTGGGATGGAAGCGGCGCGACTTGATGATGTCGGCGAGCGAGTGCATCGGGATGCGGTCCCCGTTGGAGCGCAGCCACAGCTCGATGTCGTGGCGGAACTGGTTGCAGCCACCGGTCCATGCGGCGAGATGCTCGTCGAGCGCGGGGATGGTGACGTCCACCACCGTGGCGCCCTGGCGCCGCAGGTCGGCGAGCGCGGTGCCGAACACGCGGACGATGCCGGTGTCGGTGGTGGGACGCTCGTACGCCTGGCGCAGCACGCCGATCCGCGCCCCGCGCAGGGCGTCGCGCCGGAGGGCGCTCGAGTAGTCGCGGACGTGCGCGTTCGCGCCGATCGTGACCGGGTCGGCCGGATCTTCGCCGGCCACCACCTGGAGCACCGCGGCCGCATCGGCGACCGTGCGGGCCATGGGGCCGGCGACGTCCGCCGCGAGGCTCAGCGGCGCGATGCCTCCGCGACTGGTGAGGCCCATGGTGGAGCGGATGCCGACGAGCGCCTGGTGCGACGACGGGCCGCGGATGGAGTTGCCCGTGTCGGTGCCGAGCCCCACCTCGCCGAGGTTGGCGGCCACGGAGGCCGCGGTGCCGCCGCTGGAGCCGGCCGTCACGCGGTCCAGCGCGTACGGGTTCTTCGTGTAGCCCGGAAGGATGGAGCTCACCGTCTCGAACGGCGTGAACGCGAACTCCGCCATGTTGGACTTTGCGAGCACGATGGCGCCCGCGGCGCGGATGCGCTGCACCATGAACGCGTCGCGCTGCGGGATCCATCCCTGCAGCGAGAGCGACCCCGCGGTAGTGGGCAGATCGGTCGTCTGGAAGTTGTCCTTCACGATGACCGGGATGCAGTGCAGCGCGCCGAGGCTGCCGCCCGCCGCGGCGTGGCGGTCGAGCGAGTCGGCCACGGCGAGCGCGCGCGGGTTCACGACGATGAGCGAGTTGAGCGCCGGACCGGTCTTGTCGTACGCCGCGATTCGGTCCAGGTACCCCTGCACCACCGCGTGGCAGGTGACCGCGCCCGAGCGGAGCGCGGCGTGCACGGCGGGAATGGTCGTCTCCACGACGTCGAAGCGGGCGCGCGGGCGCTGGGCACCGGCGGTGGCGACCGCGAGGGTGGCGATGACCGCCGCGAGTGCGGTGGCTTTCATGGTGAGCGGGTGGTGAGGGTTGGCTACCAGCGCAGCAGCGCCTGTACGCCGGCGAAGACGGCGATGCCGTCCCAGAGGTTCTGGAGGCGGAGGTTCTCGTTGGCGGCGTGCTGGTTGTCGTCGTGGTTCGCGATGGGCAGCACGATGAGCGGGGCGTGCAGTGCGTCGGCGAACAGCGCCGTCGGCAGGCTGCCGCCGAGGATCGGCACCTCGATCACCGGGGCACCGAGTCCGTCGGTCACCGCGCGCACCACGGCGCGGGCGATGGGCGTATCGGCGCGCGTGCGCTGACCGGCGTACCCCTCGGCGCCCCAGTCGAAGCGCAGGAGACGGCCGTGGGCGCGTCGCGTCGCGCTGTCCGGCGCGGCGTGCAGCACCGTGTAGCCCTGCCGCCGGGCGTGGGCTTCCACCAGCTCGCGGATGCGTGCCGGCCGCTGGTCGGGAACGAGGCGGAAGTCGATGGACGCGGTGGCCTCGGTGGGGATGGCGTTCGCCGCGGCGCCGGTGGGGCCGGCGTGGAAGGAGCGCACGTTGAGCGCGGGCTGGAGGATGCGCTCCGCCAGCAGCGCGTTGTTCGCCTCCGTGGCGCCGAGCCCCAGATCCGCGCGCAGCGCGCTGTCCACCACCGGGATGGTGCGGAGCGCGCGGCGGTCCGCCGCCGAGATGGGCCGGACGTCGCTCAGGTAGCCGGGCACGAGGATGCGTCCGTCCACGTCGCGCAGCGATGCCACGAAGTTCGCGAGCACCACCGCCGGGTTCGGGGCCCAGTTGCCGTAGTGGCCGCTGTGGAGCGCGCGGGTCGCGCCGTACGCCGTGATCACGACGTCGGTCACGCCGCGCACGCCGAACACCACCTGCTGCCGGCGCGACTGGTGCACCGGTCCGTCGGCGAAGATCCAGCCGTCGGCGGCGAGCAGGGCGGCATGGCGCTCGAGCATCGCGCGGGTGTGCGCGTTGCCCGCCTCCTCCTCGCCGTCGAAGTAGAACTTCAGGTTGACGCCGGGCCGGATCCCGCCCGCCCGCATCGCGTCGAGCGCCACGAGCATGGCGACGATGGGCGCCTTGTCGTCGCCCGCCGAACGGGCGTAGAGGCGCCACTCCGGGCCAGCCGTGCCGCTGGCGACCGGGAGCGGGACGACCTTGCCGCCGTGCTCCAGCGGCCCGTCGCGCAGCGTCGGCTGCCAGGGCGGCGTGGCCCACTTCGCGGGCTCCACCGGCTGGCCGTCGTAGTGTGCGTAGAGCACCACGGTGCGCGTGGCGCCCGGGGTGGTGAGCTCGCCGAAGACTGCCGGCGGCCCGCCCGCGGGCGACTCGAGCATCCGCACGGCGATCCCGCGCCGCGTCATCATGCCGGCGATGGCGGCGGCGTTGCGCCGGATGCTGGCGCTGTCGCCGGCGAGGTTGGGGATGGCGAGCAGATCGGCGAGCTCGCGGAGGATCTCGGGCTCGTGCGCCGCGCGGTACCGGGCGACGACGGCGCGAAGGGAGTCGGCGCTGACGGGTGCGGATTGCGCGCGGAGCGGTGCCGGGGCGAGCACGAGCGCCGCGGCGAGGGCGAGGAGGGGACGCAGAGGATGCGAGTGGGTCATGCTGCGATCTATGGGGGTGGCAGGCTGCCTCGCAAGCCCGGCGGGATGAACGCGCCCGTGGAGTGCGGCTTGCGGGGGATGTAACGGGGTGGCGCCGTGGAGTGCCGCCGCACCGTTCGACCATCTCCGGGGAGGCCCCCATGTCCGACGACCGCGCGAACGACCCACCCTCCGAAGGCGAGAAGGAGCTCGTCGCCGATCCCGACGCGCGCGGCTCCCGCGACGAGCAGCACGGCGCCATCTATGGCGAGCGGGAGAACACGGTGCAGGCCAACTCCTGGGAGACCGCCAAGATCGACCTGGCGAGCGAGGCGAGCATCGAGCACGAGATGCGCACCGAGGGGGGCGAGGCGCCGGCGACGCAGGCCGACGAGGCGCGCCATGGCGTGGGCGTGCTCGCCGTGGCCCCGGAGGAGCTCTCCGGCGAGGGGATCCGCGTCGGCAAGGTGAGCCGCTATGCGGCCGGCGTGCCGGCGGTGGTCCAGTCGATGAAGTTTGCCTACGAGAACATGGGGCCGGTGAAGGGCGCGCGGCTCCTGCTCGCGCTCAACCAGACGGACGGCTTCGACTGTCCGGGCTGCGCGTGGCCCGACCCGCCGGCGGGCGAGCGCTCGTTTGCCGAGTTCTGCGAGAACGGCGCGAAGTCCGCGAGCGAGGAGAACACGCGCAAGCGCATCACCCGCGACTTCTTTCGCGAGCACAGCGTCGCCGATCTGTCGCAGCGCTCGGACTACTGGCTGTCGCAGCAGGGTCGCCTCACCGAGCCGATGGTGCTGCGCGCCGGCGCGACGCACTACGAGCCGATCTCATGGGAGGCGGCCTTCGAGCTCATCGCCCGCAAGCTGAACGCGCTGGAGACGCCCGACGACGCGGCCTTCTACACCTCGGGCCGCACCAGCAACGAGGCGGCCTTCCTCTGGCAGCTGTTCGTGCGCCAGTTCGGGACGAGCAACCTGCCCGACTGCTCCAACATGTGCCACGAGTCGAGCGGGACGGCCCTCTCCGATTCCATCGGCATCGGCAAGGGCACGGCGACGCTCGACGACGTGCACGAAGCCGGGGTCCTGATCGACCTCGGCCACAACCCGGGCACGTGCCATCCGCGCATGCTGAGCGCGCTCCAGCTCACCAAGAAGAACGGCGGGAAGATCATCGCCATCAACCCGCTGGCGGAGACGGGATTGATGCGCTTCCAGCATCCGCAGCATGCGCTGCAGGTGCTCACCGGCCGCAGCACGCAGCTCGCCGACCTCTTCCTGCCGGTGCGCATCAACGGCGACGTCGCGATCCTCCAGGGCATCATGAAGGAGATGCTCGCGGCCGAGGAGCGCGCGCCGGGCACGGTGTTCGACCACGCCTTCATCAAGGAGCACACCCTCGGCTACGACGCGTACATCGAGCACCTGCGCAAGGCCGACTGGGACGTGATCGTGGAGGAGAGCGGCATCCCGCGCGAGCAGATCGCCGACGCCGCGCGGATGGTGATGAGCACCGACCGGCTCGTCGTCGCCTGGGCCATGGGGCTCACCCAGCACAAGAATGCGGTGGGCTCGATCCAGGAGTGCATGAACCTGCTGCTCCTCAAGGGCGCCATCGGCCGCCGGGGCGCGGGGGCGCTGCCGGTGCGCGGGCACAGCAACGTGCAGGGCGACCGCACCATGGGCATCTGGGAGCGCGCGAAGCCCGAGTTCCTGGAGGCGCTGGGCAAGGAGTTCAACTTCACGCCGCCGGCCGAGCATGGCTACGATACCGTGGAGACCCTCAAGGCGATGCATGCCGGCAAGGTGAAGGTCTTCATCGCGATGGGCGGCAACTTCCTCTCGGCGACGCCGGACACGGAGTACACCGCGGCCGGGCTGCGCCGCTGCACGCTCACCGCGCACGTCGCAATCAAGCTGAACCGGTCGCATCTCGTGGCCGGCGAGGAGGCGCTGATCCTGCCGACCATCGGCCGCTCGGAGCGCGACGTGCAGCAGGGGCGCGAGCAGTTCGTGACGGTGGAGAACTCGATGGGCATCGTGAGCCGGTCGCAGGGCACCCTGCCGCCGGCGTCGCCCGACCTGATGTCGGAGCCGCTGATCGTGGCGCGGATGGCGAAGGCGACGCTCGGCACGCGCACGACCGTGGACTGGGACGCGCTCGTCGCCGACTACGACAACATCCGCGACTCGGTGTCGCGCGTGGTGGGCGGGTTCCAGGACTTCAATCGCAAGGTGCGCGAGCCCGGCGGGTTCTACCTGCCCAACCTTCCCAGGGACAAGCGCGAGTGGACGACGCCGAGCGGCAAGGCGCACTTCACCTGCCACGAGATCCCGCGCACGCAGCTGGAGCCGGGCCAGCTCGTGATGATGAGCGTGCGCAGCCACGACCAGTTCAACACCACCGTGTACGGGCTCGACGACCGCTATCGCGGCGTGCACAACGAGCGGCGCGTGATCTTCATGAACCGGGCGGACATCGCGGAGCTGGGGCTCGCGGACGGGCAGGTCGTGGACCTCACCAGCCACTTCAAGGGCGAGACGCGCGTCGCGCGGCACTTCATCGTGGTGCCGTTCGAGATTCCGCGCCGCTGTGCCGCGACGTACTTCCCCGAGACGAACGTGCTCGTGCCGGTCACGAGCGTGGCGGAGCGGAGCAACACGCCGACGTCGAAGTACGTGGTGATCACCGTGGCGCCGTCGGCGAGCACCGGGAAGTTCGACTACACGCGGACGGAGAGCGCGCAGGGGGCCGGGGCCGCGCGATAGCCGTCCGGCAGCGGGCGCACGGGACGGGGTACACGAAAGGCCGGGCGTCCAGATGGACGCCCGGCCATTCGAACCCGCCTACCGCTGCATCGTGGTCAGGAGCAGCGGCTGGTGCAGGTGACGGTCGTGGTGGCCTTGCTCGTGCCGCCAGCGCCCGTCGCCGTGAGCGTGACGGTGTAGGAGCGGTTCCGCGCGAAGGCGTGGGAGGCCGTCACCCCCGTCCCCGTTGCGCCATCGCCGAAGGCCCAGCTGTAGGACGTGGCGTTCGTGCTCGAGGACGCGTTGAAGGTGCAGGTACGCGACGAGCAGCTCTTGGTGAATGTCGCGACCGGCGCGGGCGTCGGCGGCGGCGTGGTGGGCGACACCGTTCCGGTGGCGGTGCTGCTCCCGTTGGCGTCGGTGACCGTCAGCGTGACGCTGTAGGTGCCCGCCGCCGCGTACCCATGGCTCGTCGTGACGCCGGAGCCGGTGGTGGCGTCGCCGAACGCCCAGCTGTACGTGGCGCCCGAGAGCGCAGTGGTGCTGCTGCCGTCGAACGAGCAGGTGAGTCCCGAGCAGCTCGACGTGAACCTGGCCACCGGCGGCGCCGTGGACGGCGTTGCCGTGATGAACCCGGAGTAGAGCAGCAGGTTCGGCGTGCCCGCCGGCACGCCGGTGATCTTGTTCGGCGAGGCATTGGCGGTGAGGGCGCTGCGCACCTGTGCGGGAGTCGCCGTCGGGTTCGCCTGGAGATAGAGCGCCGCGGCGCCGGCCACGTGCGGCGTCGCCATCGAGGTGCCGCTGATGGTGTTCGTCGCCGTGTTGCTGCCCATCCACGCCGACGTGATGTTCACGCCCGGCGCGTTGATGTGCACGCACGTGCCGTAGTTGGAGAAGGAGGCGAAAGCGTCCGTGTTGTCCGTGGCGCCCACGGTGATGCCCGTCGTGGCGCTCGCCGGCGAGGAGTTGCAGGCATCGGCCGTGCTGTTGCCGGCGGCGATGGCGAAGGTCACGCCCGCCGCGGCCGCGCGGTCCACGGCCTGGTTGAGTGCCAGCGAGTAGCCGCCGCCGAGGCTCATGTTCGCCGCCGCTGGGAGCACGCGGTTCGCCGTCACCCAGTCGATGCCGGCGATGACGCCGGAGTTGGAGCCCGAGCCCGCGCAGTCGAGCACGCGGACCGCGACGAGCTTCACGTTCTTCGCCACGCCATAGGTGGTGCCTCCCACCGTGCCGGAGACGTGCGACCCGTGGCCGTTGCAGTCCGCGGCCGTTCCGCCGGGCGTGACTTCATCGATGCCGGTGCTTGCGCGGCCGGCGTATTCGGTATGGGTGAGGTTGATGCCGGTGTCGACGATGTACACCGTGACGCCCGTGCCGTCGGCGTTGTAGGTGTACAGGCCGTTGAGCGGCATGCTCGTCTGGTCGATGCGGTCCAGCCCCCAGGTGGCACCGGACTGCGTGGTGCTGATCGCCATCGTCTGGTCCTGCTCGATGAAGGCGATGCGCGGATCCGTGCGCAGCAGGGCGACGGCCGCGTCGGGGAGCCGCAGCGACATCCCCTTGATCGCCGACCGGTACACGTGCTGGAGGGTGCCTCCGTGCTGCGTGGTCAGTGCCCGCGCTTCGCCTTCCACGTCCTGCACGTCGTCGCGGAAGCGGACGATGTACTGGCCGGCGATCGGCCCCGTTCCGCCGCGCGAGAAATTCGCTACGGTGGGAGTGGTGCTGGACTCGGGAGCGACGGGCACCGAGACGTCCGAACAGGCGGCAAGACCGGCGACGAGCGCCGTGGCCGCGGTGAATCTCCTCATGGTGGGGTCTCCTGACCTGATGAGGATGGCCGGAATATTCCGGCGTCGTCCACCCGCTGCATCGCGAATGGCGTTTCCCCAGACGCTACGGTCAAATGTCCGAGCGCGCAAGCGGACGTGGGAGCGCCCCTGACACGGGCGCAGGCCAGCGCCGGCTGGCGCCCGGATGCCCTGGCCGCGCATCTTCACCAGGTCTCCTTTCGGCCTCCACATGCGTCCCGTCCATCGCGTCCGCACGCTCCCGGTCGTCCTGCTCCTGCTCGGCGCGCTCACGGCCGCACGGTCGCTGCCCGCGCGCGTGGCGAACGGGATCATCGTGGTCCGCGTCGTGGAAGAGGGCACCCTGCGGCCCGTTCCGAACGCCGACGTGCTGGAGCGCGACGGCGAGGTGCACCGCCTCACCGATGGGCGGGGGGAGGTGCGCTTCTCCGTGCCGAGCGCGGGCGCGCTGCGCCTGCGCGTGCGGCAGCTCGGCTTCCAGCCGGTGGAGCGCTCCATCATCGGCGGCCCGGAGACCTTCGCGGGTCCCGTCGTGATCCCGCTCTCCCGTGTCGTGGTGCTCGCAACGACTTCCGCGCGAACCTCCAACGCGTGCATCGGCACGGCGGACAGCCTGCCGAGCGCGCTCTCGCTGCTCGCACTGGAGCAGCTCCGCTTCGGCGCCGAGCAGTACGCGAGGTTCTGGGACGCGTATCCCTTCCGCCTGTCGTTCGAGCGCCGCACGGCGTACTTCAGCGTCGATGGAAAGCCGCTCACGGTGCTCGTGGCGAAGGACTCGACGAGCCGGCGCGACTGGAACACCCCGTACCGGCCCGGCGCGGTCGTCCAGGGGCACGGCGGCACGGTGAGCGCGCTCGCGCTGTCCGTGGGCGCGCTCGCGGACTCGGTCTTCTGGGAGAACCACTGTCTCGTCGCGCGACGCGTCGTGGAGCGCGACGGGCGGCGCATGCTCCCGCTGGAGTTCCTCCCGTCGCTCAGCCTCGCGACGCCGGATTACGGCGGCACCGCATGGGTGGACTCCGCCACGAGCGAGCTGCAGCGCGTCGACTTCCAGCTCATGGGACTCGATCGGTCCGTGGGGCTGCGGCGCATGGAAGGGTACATGACGTTCGCGTATCCCTCGCCATACATCGCCCGGCCCGACTCGATGGTGTCGCTCTGGTGGACGCGCGACCCGGCGGACGGGCAGTCGTGGGGCACCCCCGCACGCGTCGAGCTGCTGCGCGTGGCGGCGGTGAAGTACCTCCGCGACGAGCCACGGTGATGCGCTAGCCCGTCACGAAGTACCGCATCCCGGTGCCCATGCTCCGGTAGCCGGCGTCGCGCAGCATTTCGGCGAAGGGCGACGCCGACGCCTGCACGCCGTTGATCGTCTCCACGATCAGGTCGCGACGCCGCGCGCGGCCGCCGGGCGCCACGAGGAGCCGTTCGGCCAGCACACGCGCGGCGTCGCGCACGGCCACGGGGTCGGCGCCAGCGGCCACACGCAGTCGCGAGCCGCGCCGCTCGGCGGTGAGCACGATGCGGCCGGCGCGGGTGACCAGCAGCGCCCCCGCGCCGCGCGGGCGCGCCAGCGGGTCCACCTCCGTGCCCGCCGCCACGGGGAGGGTGTACACGTTGGACGGGTCGCTCGACGCGAACGCGATCACCGGCTCGCCGGCCTCCACCGGCGCACGGAGCATCTCGACGGCCTCGGGCAGCGCGAACTGCGCACCGGCCAGGCCCGCCACGAAGTAGCCGCGCCGCACCTCGCCGCGGAACTCGAGCCGCTTGAGCTCGTGGTAGATCTCGCGCCAGCCGACGGCGGGCCGTTCGCGGCGCCACCAGTCGCGCGACACGATCCCATATCTCGCGAGCCACTGTCGCGCGATGCGCTCGGCAAGCTCCTGCTCGTCGGCCTCGGGGCCAAGGGTGCCGGGCAGGTGCACGAGCGACCAGCGTCCCCCCCACGTCTGCACCTCCTCGCGATCGGGGCGCTTCCACTTCGCGAGCCGGCGCGGGTTGACCCGGCGCTGCACGATCGGCCGCGCGCTCGGCACGAAGTCGGCGGGGAGCCAGCGCGTGGGATCCGGCTCGTTCGCGCGCTTCACCGGGAATACCGCCCTGTGCCGCAGGACGTCGCGCAATGCCTCGATGGTGTCGTTGGTCACGAGCCCCGCCGCCACGAGCTCGCGCAGCGCGTCGCGCGTGAGCTGGGGGCCGAGCCCGGTGGCGGCCGACACGTCGAGCGTGAACGAGGCGCCCTGCGCGCGCAGCGCATCGCGCACGGCGATGGCGTTCGCGGACAGGGTGTCGTCGCCCGGCGGCGCGGCGAGCCAGAGCCGTCCCGATCCGCGCTCGAAGAACCGGATGCGTCCCACGGCCTGGGCTTGCGAGGCGCCCGCCCGATCGTCGCGGCGTTCGGCGGCCCACACCAGCGCGCCCGACGCGGCGAGGCGCGCGAGGGCGTCGGGCGAATAATCCTCGACGCGTGCCGGCAGGTAGTCCCGCTCCCATCCCTCCGCGGGGCGCGCGATGCCGTAGAGCTGGCGCACTGCTGACGGGATGCTGTCCGCTCCACCCAGGTGGGTGTCGGGGGTGAGGTGCTGCCAGCGCTGGAGGAAGCGCGCGAACGAGTCGATGCCGACCGCCTCGATCGATTTCCTGGCGAGAGCAAGCTCTCGCCTCCTCGCCTGTTCCAGCAGCCGGCGCGAGCACCAGCGCGTGACCGCGCGCTCCGCGCCGAAGGTGCCGCGCACGAGCACCGCGTTGCGCTCCCATTCCTCGAGCCGCCGCTCCACCCAGCGCGCGGGGAAGTCGTAGCGGGCGCGGACGTCGTCCACCGACACCGGTCCGGCGAGCGCGAGCCAGCGCGAGAGCACCTCGCGGCGGGCGGCGCGCTGCGTCAGCGCAGCGGTGAGCAGCGCAGCGGGGATCACCTCGGTGGCCAGCCGGGGCGTGTCGTCGACGCCGGTGCCGAGCATGGACATCGCGGTGAGCCCGAACGCCGAGGCATAGCGCGCGTAGCTGTCGATGAGGAACCAGCGGCGCTCGCTCCTGCCTGCCACGGGGATGCTCGTGGAGACCAGGCGGCCGGAGGCCAGCAGGGTCGCGAGCGGGTCGCCGCGGGTGTGCTCGGCCGCCGGCGCGACGCGAGCCTCGAGCTCGGCCATGGTGAGGTCGCCGGCGCGGTCGACGAGCAGTGCGAGCTCGTCGACGTCGCGCGCCTGGCGGCCCGGCGCGGTGCCGCGCCGGCGCTGGAGCAGCTCGTCGAGCATGGCGAGCGTCGTGTCGTCGGCGCCCTGCCCGCCCATCAGCTCGTCGAGCAGGGCGCGGTCCAGCGACAGCAGCGCCGCACGCTCCTCGGCGCGCGGCGCGTCCTTGCCGTACATGTGATCGATCACGAAGCCGAACTGCAGGCTCGCCGCAAAGGGCGAGGGGATCTCCGTCTCCACGACCTTCACGGTGATTGCCCCCGACGCGAGGCGTCCCAGCACGTCGCGGAGCCCCTGCATGTCGAAGGCGTCCTGGAGAACGTCCCGATACGTCTCCACCAGGATGGGGAACGACGGATACTGCCGCACCGCCTGGAGGAGGTCGAGGCTCTTGAGGCGCTGGAGCCAGAGGGGCATGCGGCGGCGCGGGTTGCCGCGCGGGAGCAGCAGGGCACGCGCCGCGTTCATGCGGAAGCGCGCGCCGAAGAGCGAGGACTGGCCGATCTCCTCGAGCACCAGCTGCTCCGCTTCCTCCACCGACAGGGAGCGGATGACGTCCACCGGCGGCGCGGCGCCCATGTCGGGGAGGCGGAGCATCAGCCCGTCGTCGGTCGTCTGCACCTGCACGTCCACGCCGAGCCGCTCGCGCACGCGCCGGGCGAGGGCCATGCCCCACGGGGCGTTGACGCGCCCGCCGAACGGCGCGTGCAGCACCATGCGTACGGAGCCCACCTCGTCGCGGAAGTGCTCGAGCACGAGGTGCGTGTCGTCGGGGACGATGCGGGTGCTCGCGCGCTGCTGCTGCACGTACTCCACCAGCGAGCGGGTGGTGCGCTCGTCGGCCTGATACTTGTCCTGCAGCGTCTGGAGGTCTTCGAGCGTGCGTGCGTCGTCCAGCTCGCGGCGCAGGATGCCGACGCGGCGCGTGAGGTGGCTGGAGCGCGCCATGAACTCGCCGTGCCAGAAGGGCATGCGCGCCGGTGCGCCCGGTGCCGGCACCACGACGACGCGGTCGTGCTCGATCGTCTGGATGCGCCAGGTGGAGCTGCCGAGCTGGAAGGCATCGCCGACGCGCGACTCGTGCACGAACTCCTCGTCGAGCTCGCCGAGCCGGGTCTTGTCGGGGAGGTTGACCGTGTAGAGGCCACGGTCCGGGATGGTGCCGCCGGAGATCGTCGCGACCATGCGTGCCGAGCGCGCGGGGGTGAGCTCGTCGGTGACGCGGTCCCAGCTGAGGCGCGCGTCGAGCTCCGCGGCGACGTCGCTCGGGTACTTCCCCGCCAGCATGGCGAGTGTCTCGTCGAACGCGGCGCGGGTGAGCTCGTGGTACGGGTACGCGCGGCGTACGAAGGCGAACAGCGCAGTGCTCGTCCACGCCGGGAGCTCGCTCGCGACGATGGCGACGATGAGCTGCGCGAGCACGTCGAGGGCGTTCTGCACGACCCGTGTGGGCTCCACGTCGCCGCTGCGCATGGCGTCGAGGATCGCCATCTGCTCCATGGCGTCGTCGCGGAAGGTCGGGATGAACACCCCGCGGCTCACCGAGGCGATGTTGTGGCCCGCGCGCCCCACGCGCTGGAGCGCGGCGGCCACCCGCTTGGGGCTCTGGAGCTGGAGCACGAGGTCGACGCTGCCGACGTCGATCCCGAGCTCGAGGGAGCTGGTGGTGACGAGGCAGCGCAGGTCGCCGGCCTTGAGGCGCTCCTCGAGCAGGAAGCGCCGCTCGCGCGAGAGCGAGCCGTGGTACGGGAGGGCGATCTCCTCCTCGTTCAGCGCATTCACGCGCGCGGCCATGCGTTCGGCCTGCGCGCGGTTGTTGACGAACACCAGCGTGGTACGTGCGGCGCGGATCTGGTCGAGCACGAGGGGGGCGACCGACGTCCAGATCGTCCCTCCGACGTTCGCGAGGTCCTCCACGGGGGAGATGACCCGCGTCTCCATGCGCTTCACGAGCCCGCAGTCGACGATGCGCACCGGGCGCGGCGTGCCTGGCTGGGTCTCCCGGACGTCCATGCCGCCCAGGAACTTCGCGATCTCCTCCAGCGGCCGCTGCGTGGCCGAGAGGCCGATGCGCTGCGGGGGCTCGGGGGCGAGGCGGACGAGGCGCTCCATCGTGAGCGCGAGGTGTGCCCCGCGCTTGGTGCCGGCCACCGCATGGATCTCGTCGACGATCACGGCGCGCAGCGCGCTGAAGATCGTGCGCCCGCGCACGCTCGTGAGCAGGATGTGCAGCGACTCGGGGGTGGTGATGAGGATGTGCGGCGTCTTGCGCAGCATCTTCGCGCGCGCGGAGGCGCTCGTGTCGCCCGTGCGAACCGCGACGCGGATCTCGGGAAACCGCTCGCCCGCGGCGGTGAACCGTTCCTTGAGCG
>JAQBPZ010000167.1 GCA_028287225.1 Gemmatimonadota bacterium | reverse complement strand
TACAGGCCCGCGAACGACGGAGCACGACGCACTCGACAGGCTGCACGTGGTTGGTGGCAGGCAGGGCTGGGCGCGTGCGTACCGGGTGCGTACCGAGGCGGCGGGCGCCCTCGCGAACCGGGCTGGGCGCGGTACCTTCTGCGGACCACCCGGGCCGTCCCACGCGGCCCGGCACCCAACTGCGGAGTCCACGTGCACATCAACCTCAGCCGTGTCGTCACCACTGCGGCCCTGCTCGCGATGGCCAGTGTCCCTCGCGTCGCCTGCGCCCAGCAGGCGACCACCACCGGCACCGTCCGCGGCTCCATCGTCGGCCCCGACAGCGCCCCCGTCGCCGGGGCCACCGTCATCGCGGTCAACACCCAGACCGGCACGCGCCGCGGCACGCACGCCGACGACCGCGGCCGCTACAACATCCCCTTCCTCGATCCCGGCACGTACGTCATTCGCGCGCAGCAGTTCGGCTTCCGGCCCGGCGAGCGCGCCGGGTTGCGCATCAGCCTTGGACAGGTGGAAACCCAGAACTTCCGCCTCGAGGCGGCCACCGCGCAGCTGAGCGCGATCGTGGTCAACGCGTCGTCCGACCCACTCATCGAGGGGACCAAGACGGGCACGAGCACCCGCATCCTCGAGGAGCAGCTTCGCAACCTCCCGACGTCGGACCGCAACTTCAAGAACCTCGTCGTGCTCACCCCGGGCGCGAGCGACGTGGGCGCCACCGGCGCCGGCGGCGGGCAGTCGATCGGTGGGGGGCGCACGGCGTCGTCGAACCTCCTGATGGACGGGGTCAACAACAACGAGAGCTACTTCGGCGGCGATGCACGCGGCGGCGACCGCCTTCCCTTCTCGTACTCGATCGAGGCGGTGAAGGAGATCCAGGTCATCACGGCGGGCTACGACGTGGAGCGCGGCCAGTTCACCGGGGGCACCGTGAACGCGGTGACCAAGTCGGGCACCAATACCTTCAGCGGCAGCGTCTTCGACTACGAGCGCGGCGACAAGCGCTTCGGCCTGAAGCTCGCGGGCAACGACTTCCTCGGCCGTGCGCCGCGCAACTATCTGCGGCAACAGTACGGCGCGTCGATCGGCGGGCCGATCGTCAGGGACCGGCTGCACTTCTTCCTGGCCCTGGACCGCCAGGTGGGCAACGAGCCCAAGCCGGTCCTGCAGACCGGCACGGACGCCGCCTCGATCCGCGCGGCGGGCATCAGCCCCGATACGCTCGCCAAGCTCGTCCAGATCGCGAAGACCGTCTATGGCTACGACCTCGCACAGGAGATCGGCGCGTTCAAGCAGAACATCGACGAGTCCGCGGTATTCGGCCGCCTCGACTGGCAGGTCAACGACCGTCACACGCTGACGGTGCGCGACAACTTCCTGAACTTCCGGCAGACGAACGACCGCCTCACGATCTCGCCGTCCACGAACGAGACGACCTCGAACGCGGGACCGTACAAGGAGAGGACGAACAGCCTCGTGGCCGCGCTCACCTCGGTCTTCTCGTCGAGCGTGTCCAACGAGCTGCGTGCGCAGTTCGCCAACGATCGCAAGCCGCGGCCGAGCAACCCGTCGGCGGTCGGTGGCGCCATCCCGCAGATCCGGGTGGGCGGTCTCGTCGCCAATCCGGGCGACAACCTCGGCAACGTCACGACCGCGGTGCTCTTCGGCGCCGACCCCGTGCTCCACGCCAACAACCTGGAGCAGGACACGTACGAGCTGATCGACAACGTGCGCATCACGCACGACGCCCACACGTTCAAGGTCGGCATGGACCTCAACAAGGTCCACGTCTTCAACGACTTCTTCTTCAACGGGCTCGGCTCGTTCAGCTACAACAACCTCGCGGACTTCCAGAACCGCGTGCCGGCGAGCTTCACGCGCGCGTTGCCCTTCACCCCCACGTCCGGCAACCCCGTCGCCCTGTTCGACGTGTACGAGGCGGCCGTGTATGCGCAGGACGAGTTCCAGGTCACGCCGAAGCTGTTTCTCACGTACGGCCTGCGGTACGACGTGAGCCGCTTCCCCACCACGCCCACCGCGAATCCCGCGTTGGCCGCCGGCGTGCTCGCGGTCGACAACACGCGCCAGCCATCGGATCACAACAACGTCGCGCCGCGGTTCGGCTTCACCTACGATCCGTCGGCGGACGGACGCCAGGTGATCCGTGGCGGCACCGGCCTCTTCTTCGGCCGCGCGCCGTACGTGCTGTACGGCAACACGCTGTCGAACACCGGGCTCACGCAGCTCGACCTCAACTGCCTCGGCGCGCAGGCCCCGCAGCCGGACCTGCCGGCGTACGGCGCCAGTCCCGCATCGATCCCGACGACGTGCCTCGGCGGTGGGGCCGCGGCGGCCTCGAAGGCCTCGCCGGTGGCATTCTCCAGCGACTTCCAGCAGACGCAGGCGTGGAAGACCAACCTCGCGTATGACCGGCTCGTCGCGCGGAACTGGCGGCTGACGCTCGAAGGGATCTACACCCGCACGACGAACGACTACGTCGTGCAGGACGTGAACCTGGATGCGACGCCGCGCTTCAGCATCGAGGGCGGCATTCCCGTCTTCCAGCCCGCCGCCAACATCGCGACGACGGGCTCCAGCGCCGGGCGCACGAACATCGCGTTCAGCCGGCGCGACCCGCGATTCAACAACGTGTTCGTGCAGTCCTCGGCCGGCTACGCGCGGTCGCTGCAGGGCATCGTGCAGGCGCGCGGCGCGACGAGCTGGGGTGGATTGCTCGCGAGCTACACGTATGACCGGACGCGCGACGTCAACTCGTCGTCCTGCTGCATCGCGGGCGGCGACCTGTTCAACTCCGGCCGCACCTTCGGCAACCCGAACGACCTCGCGAGCCAGTACGGGCAGGCCAATTACTCGCGGCCGCACAGCATCGTCTTCTCGCCCACGGTGAACCTGCCGTACGGCGTGCTGCTCAGCGGCATCTACCGCGGCTTCTCCGGCCTGCCCTGGACGCCGTCGTACGGCAGCGACGTGAATGGCGACGGGGTGGCGAACGACCGACTCTACCTGCCCACCGAGACGGAGCTCGCGGGCTACGCCTTCTTCCACAACCCGGCGGCAGGGCTCGACAGCGCGCAGCAGCGCTCCGCCTTCCGCTCCGCGCTCGAGTCCAATGAATGCCTCGCGGCCAATCGCGGTCGTGTCAGCCAGCGCAACGCCTGCCACAACCCGTGGCAGAACGTGCTGGACGCACGCGTCGCGAAGACCTTCAACACACTGCGCGGACAGGGGCTGGAAGTGTCGGTCGACTTCTTCAATCTGTTGAACGGCCTCAGCGCCAGCCTCGGCCAGCGCAATGAGGTGCAGGCCGCGAACACGGGCGCACTGACGACGCGTGGATTCGACGCGTCGAAGCAGCGCTTCGTGTACGCCTACAACACCAGCTTCGCGATGGCCGAGCCCTCCTCGTACGCGCTGAGCCAGCAGTTCCAGGTGCAGCTGGGCGCGCGCTACAGCTTCTAGCTCCGTGGGCCTTCCCGCGGGCGTCCTGCGGGCATCATCCGAAGGGCATGCCGCCTCGCGCGGCATGCCCTTCGTGCGATCGGCATGATCCACTTCTTCCAGGAGGGCAGGGAGGGCTTGCAAGATATATCGCACGATATATCTTTGGGCTACGAGCTACACCCCCCGCCACTCATCGGAGGACCGCATGTTCGACTGCTTCTTCGACGCGCTCGCCGAGGGCCACGAGCGCCCCGCCGGCCCCGGACGGCCCCGGAACGCCCGCGGCAAGTGGGCGTTCGATGCCGGCTTCATGAACGGGATCTTCGGCACCGAGGGGCGGCCGCGCGGCCGCTGGCGCGCCGGCCGGATGTTCGAGCAGGGCGACCTGCGCTACGTCGTCCTTCGCCTGCTCGAGGAGAAGCCCCGGCACGGTTACGAGATCATCAAGGCCCTGGAGGAGCGCTTCAACGGCGCCTACGCGCCCAGCCCCGGCGTGGTCTACCCCACCCTCCAGCTGCTCGAGGACCTCGGCTACGCCCGCATCGTTCCCGGCGCGGAGGGCAAGAAGGTGTACGAGATCACCGACGCGGGACGGGCGCACCTGGCGGAGAACCGCGAGACGGTGGACTCCATCTTCGAGCGCATCGGCAAGATCGTCAGCCACTTCCTCGACGAGCCGATGGCCGAGGTGCACGGGGCCTTCCGTCGCGCCGCGAAGGCCACGTATGCGCGCGCCAGCGATGCGGTGAGCGACCCGGCGGTCCTCGCCCGGATCGTCCAGATCCTGGACCGCGCCGCCGCCGAGATCGAGCAGCTTGGCCGGCCGGCCGCGACGCCGGGGGAGACCGCGCCGGGCGCGTGATCGCGTTGCCGGCCTGGGCCATGGCGAGCCGTGCGGCGGTCTGTCGCATATGTTCAATCGAGCCGGAGACCCGTGGTCTCCGGCTCGAGCCGTTCCGGGCAGCAACGCCGCGCCCCGTTCCTCCATCGTCACGATGTCCGCTGATACAGCTGACCACCCCATAGAACCCGTTCACACGGCGCCCACCGGCCGCCGACTCGGCATCCTCACCCTCACCGCGCTCGGCGTCGTCTACGGCGACATCGGGACCAGCCCGCTCTACGCGCTGCGCGAATGCTTCCGCGAGGATTACGGGATCGGCGTCACCCCCGCGAACGTCCTCGGCGTGCTCTCGCTGATCTGCTGGTCGCTCATTCTCGTCGTGAGCGTCAAGTACATCGTCTTCATCCTGCGCGCGGACAACCGCGGCGAGGGGGGCATCCTGGCCCTGCTGGCGCTGCTCCTCCA
>JAQBPZ010000117.1 GCA_028287225.1 Gemmatimonadota bacterium | reverse complement strand
GATGGCCGTTGCGCCACGCCCGGTCCTTCCACGCCTCCGGCCGCGCGCCGAACGGCGCGACCCGCTGGAGCAGGCGGACGCGCTGGGGCATGCCTACGAGCAGGTGCGCGCCACGCGGACGGCGACGCAGCGCCTGGTGCGGGGCGTGCGGTCGCGCGTGGAGCAGGCCGGCCGCCGCGGACGCACCGACAGCGACGACGACTTCCTCGCCATGGCTGCCGACGCCGACGCGGCAGTCGCCGCCGACGTCGCGGTCGTGCAGCGCGCGCTGCACTCGACAACATCGGGCACGCCACTGCCCGAGATCGGCGCGGCACTCCGCCGCATCGAGCAATCCCTCACGACCACCACGATCTCCCGCGCATGACGACTCCCCTCACCGTTCCGCAGGCTGCCGACCTCCTCGACCGCGTGCGCGCCGCCGTCGCGACCCGCGTCGTGGGCCAGGAGGCCACGGTGCACGACGCGCTCGTGGCCTACCTCGCGCGCGGGCACGTGCTGGTGGAGGGCGTGCCCGGCACGGCGAAGACGCTCCTCGTGCGGTCGCTGGCCGCGGCGCTGGGGCTGCGCTTCGCGCGGATCCAGTTCACTCCGGACCTGATGCCCTCGGACGTGACCGGCGTGAACGTGCTGCGGGACCCGGCGCGCGGGTTCGAGTTCCAGCCGGGTCCGATCTTCACCGACCTGCTGCTGGGCGACGAGATCAATCGCGCGCCGGCCAAGACGCAGTCGGCACTCCTGGAGGCGATGGCCGAGCGGCAGGTGACGGTGGACGGCGTCTCGCGGCCGCTGGGCGGTGCGTTCACCGTGTTCGCCACGCAGAACCCGGTGGAGCACGAGGGCACGTACCCGCTGCCCGAGGCGCAGCTGGACCGCTTCCTCATCAAGACGCTGATGCCCTACCCCTCGCGCGACGCGGAGCTGGAGCTGCTGGCGCGCTACGAATCGGGATTCGACGCCGAGCGCCTGGTGGATGGCGACATGGCGGCGTCGATCGACGCGGGGGAGGTCGCCGCGCTGCGGTCGCTCGTGGACGGCGTGCGCGTGGCGCCCGAGGTGCGGGCGTACATCGCCGACATCACGCGCTCCACGCGCGAGGAGCGCATGCTGTCGCTCGGCGCGTCGCCGCGCGCGACCGTCGCGCTGTTCCGCGCCGCGCGGGCGACCGCGGTGCTGGAGGGGCGCGACTACGCGACGCCCGACGACGTGAAGGGCGTGGCGCCTGCCGTGCTCCGCCATCGCATCGCGCTCTCGCCTGAGCTCGAGGTGGAGGGGCGCAGCACGGACGACGTGCTCACGGCGGTGCTGGCGCGGGTCAGGGCGCCGGAGTGACACGAACGTGAGCGGGAGCGACACGATCGCGCGCCGCGCGTGGCAGGCGCTGGGAGCGGCGTTCACCTTCCTCCCCACCCGGCGCCTGGCGCTCGCCCTCGCCGCCAGCTCCGCGCTCTGGCTGCTGAGCGGGCAGTCGTGGGGCTATCGGGTGGCACTGGCCGTGTCGCTCGCGGTGGTACTGGCCGCGCTCGTGGACCTGCTGCTCCTGCCGGCGGCGGGCGACCTCGTCGTGACGCGCGACGCTCCGGCGACGATCGGGGTGGGCGACGTGGAGGAGGCAGCGTACACCATCCAGTCGCAGTGGGGACGCCCGGTCCACGTCGCCCTGTTCGACGAGCTGCCGGCCGCGCTGGTGGTTCGTGAGGGCACGGGTGGCGAGGTACCGCTGCCGGCACGGCGCGCGGTGCGGCTGACCTTCGACGTTCGGGGGCTGGCGCGCGGCGAGGCCGCGCTGGGCCAGGTGGCGCTTCGGGTACGGACGCCGCTCGGCCTGGTGGCGCGCACGCTGCGCACGCCCATGGACGACCGCATCGTGGTGGCGCCGTCGCTGGCGGGGGTGCGGCGCTTCCGCTGGCTCGCGCTCAACAACCGGCTCGCCGCGGCGGGCGTGCGCGACGCGCGCCGCCGCGGCGAGGGACATTCCTTCGCGCGGCTGCGCGACTACGTGCCCGGCGACGATCCGCGCCACATCGACTGGAAGGCGACGGCGCGTCGCGGACATCCGATCACGCGCGAGCTCACGGTGGAGCAGTCGCAGACGGTGTACATCCTGGTGGATGCGGGCCGGTCCATGACACAGCTCGCCGGCCGCTTTCCGCGCTTCGAGTACGCGCTCTCGTCCGCGCTCGTCCTGGCCGACGCCGCGGTCACCTCGGGAGACCGGGTGGGCGCGATGGTGTTCGACGACCGCCTGCGCGCGCTGGTGCCGGCCCAGCGCGGGGTGGCCGCGCTCCAGGCGATCCGCACCGCGCTGGTGCCGGTGGCGCCGACCATGGTGGAGCCGGACTACGCCGCGGCGTTCCGCGCGCTCGCCCTGCGGCAGCGGAAGCGCGCGCTGGTGGTCCTGCTCACCGATGTGATCGACGCCCGCGCCGCCCGCTCGCTCCTGGCGCACCTCGGCCGCGGCAGCAGCCGGCACCTCGCCGTGGTCGTGGCGCTGCGCAACGAGGCGCTCGTCGGCGCCTCGGCGATCCCGGAGCAGGGCGGGGCCCGCGGCTACTTCGTGGCCGCCGCGGCGTCGGAGCTGCTGGACGAGCGCGCGACCGCGCTCCAGCGGATGCGCGACGCGGGGGTGGTGGTGCTGGACGTGGCGCCGGACGCGATGGCCGCGGCAGTGGTGAGCCAGTACCTGGAGCTCAAGTCGCGCGGCGCACTCTGACCCTGGTGCGCCTGGCCTATCCCTCAGTCGGAGGGAGAGACTGCATCCGACGGATGCTGCGGATTTGAACGGTGATGCGCTCGTCGACGTGTGCGCACCGATCCAGGCCCTGCAGCACAATGACCCGTACGTGTTTTCAAGGGTGTGGCGCTGGATCCCTTTGCGATGAGGCCAGCTGGAGCGGCGTTTCGGCAAGCCTTGGGAGGCGCACTCTCCCGAAGTGGGATGGAGATGAATAGCGACGTGCAGGCGATCGTGAAGGTCGCTGCTGGAATCTGCGCTGATCGTCGAAAGCGTTGTGCAGGAGTCTGACAGTTCAATCCTCGTCGGCTCCGTTCGATGCAGTCTCCCCATTGAACTGAGGGCTAGACCAGCACAGTGCGACGCCGTGCCGTGCCGTCAGTGCAGGCCGGCGGAAGGCACGGCGCCGAGGGCCAGCGCGCTCTCCGCGAGTGTCCCGGACTCCACGCGCACCGGAGCCGCCCGTCCGCCGCGCAGGTACACCACGAGGAACACGAGCGTCACGCCGCTCACCGCGAGCTTTCCTTCCAGGGGCCACCACCCGATGGGAGAGATGAATCCCTCGATCGTGCCCGCGATCACGAGCAGGAAGGTGGACGCCGCCAGGAGCCGGACCGCGCGGCGGGAGTTCTCCACGAGCGCGTCGCGCCGGGTGCGCGCCCCGGGGAGCAGCAGCGCGGCGGCCAGGAGGAAGCCGCCGCCCCCCGCCACGCAGATCGCGAACAGCTCCAGCACGCCGTGCGGCGCCACGAACGCGAGCAGCAGCGTGCCGATGCCCTTGGACATGTACAGCCCGATGACGCTGCCGAACGAGATGCCGTTGTTCACGAGCAGCAGCACCGAGAGCAGCCCCGCCGTGATGCCGCCGGCGAAGGCGGCGAAGGTCACCTGCACGTTGTTCGCGACGATGCCGCTCGCCATGACCGGACGGAAGAGCTGCGGGTCGTCGATGTACCCCTCGCCGTCGCGCGCGCGACGGACTCCCGACTCCGCACGCTCCATCATGCCGGCCGGCAGCAGCTCGCGCGCGATGCCGGGGCTGCGCATCACGCCCACCACCGAGACGAGCGCGGGCCCGAAGAGCAGCAGCGCGGCGAGCGCGATGGGGCGCACGGAGCGGCGAACCTCGCGCGGCACCTCGGTGAACAGGAAGCGGAGGGCGGCCCGCAGGGGCATCCCCCGATCGCGGTAGAGCAGGTTGTGCGCGCCGGCAACGAGGCGCCCGAGCTGGAACAGCTCGTCGAGCGGCCGTCCGCCCGCCGCGGTGCGCAGCCGCGCGAGGTCCGCCGACAGCGCCCGGTATTCCGAGACGAAGGTGCGCACGTCGTCCTCGCTCAGCGAGCGGAGCCCGCCCTTCTGCGCGCGCGCCAGGCGCATGGAAAAGGCGTTCCAGGCGGGCTGGCCGGCCGCGATCAGCGCCTGCCGCTCCCGGCCG